>NZ_JAVJTO010000042.1:0-41022 GCF_040220235.1 Coleofasciculus sp. B1-GNL1-01 | reverse complement strand
CTGCAATGCCTGTATTGAAAAATAGCAGGTTTGAGCAAGTAGAGGCATCTTGATAATGCCCATTCGGAATTCGGACAAAGGTTTCTCTGCCGAATCTGATGCGAGAATCTGCGTCTCTTCAGAGCGCAGAATGTCAAAACCGTACCTTTGAGCAAAGCGAAGGGTCAAAACTCAACACTTTAATAAAGTGTGTCATCACTGTAAAGCACCTGGTTCGTTCCTTTAGCTTTGGCACGCAAGAGATTATGATCCGCCCGTTTGACGAGGCTTTCACCTTTGTGGTCATCTGAAGCCTTGAGAGAAGCAATGCCAACGCTAATCGTAATCTCGATCGCGATCGTACCATCTACATTAAACGGTTGCTCGTTGATCTGATATCGCAGGCGTTTGGCGACAATTTTAGCTTCCTCCCCATTCGTTTGATTAAGAACCACTAAAAACTCTTCGCCGCCATACCGAAACAACGTATCCTGTAGGCGCAGATTATGCTGGAGTCTAGTTGAGAGCAACTGCAAAACGCGATCGCCAACTTGATGTCCATAGGTATCATTCACGGATTTGAAATGATCCACATCCATCATAATCACACTCAGATCCGTGATGTAGGTGCGGGCATTTTGGATTTGCCGTGGTAACTCCCATTCCATCGCCCGACGATTATTCAGTTCGGTTAAGGGATCAGCCAGAGCCAAGGTGGAGAGAACATCATTGGTTTGCAGCAGTTTTTGGTAGAACTGTACACTGCGCCATCCGGCTAGGATATGGGCTTTCAGAAGCCGATATTCTGCCAACGCACTTCCTGGATCTCCCGTTGGGGTGCAAGTCAAGGGTAAGTAGGCATCGGCACCGCCTTCTAGGGCTTCAGCACAAATAATTTGTTCCCGACGCGGATCAGCGGCTTTGCTTTCACTCAAGGAATAAGACGGGTCATTAATTAAAATGCAATAGATCCAGCTTAACTGTAGCTGTTCTTTAACCTGCTTACACAGTTCCAAACTCCCATTTTGGGTTGCCTGCACGATTAAAATTGCGTATTGTTTAGCTTGAACCTTACTCAGAGCATCTTCTGGATTGGCAGACGACTCCACCTTGCCAGACGTGATCGTGCGAATCTGGTCAAGGAACGTCTTAAGGAATTGCGGATTTCCCACGATTAATACAGAAGCGTCCATTTTGGGATGTAGCTCTGAAGAGCTGAGACATTGACCCTGTGCACCTGATGTCAAAACGTTTTCTACCAGAAGTTGAAGCTTTGGCAGGGGATTTCCCCTCTCTATCTAGAGTAGACTGTTTTTCGGGCTAAGAACAGTAGTATATGTGCTGTAGGCAGAAACTTACGCTGATCCGTTTGAGGGTTGCTACCCTGCATTGGATGCGATAAGGAGTTCGAGTATAACTCATTTCCCCTGACTTCTACAGTGAACTACCCAACACCAAGCTTATGCTATGGTGTGGGACTTATGGTTCCTCCCCCAAACCCCCACCATCAGTTAACTTATCGTGCCTTCTGCCTGGTTGGTGAGCGTTCGACTGAGCGCTCACGCCGAAGTCCTGCCGAACTACTGCCTCCTGCCTTGGTGTCTTGTCTCCACCAATAGTGTAAGTAAGCTGTTCGGCATTTAAACCTTAATATCAATGATGGCGCAATCCTTGTAGTGCGTTTAGCGAAGCCATGCCGCAGGCTTTGCATCTTGCTCGCTACTAATACCCAATTTAAATGCATGACAGCTTATTCAACCGGACATAATTATAACCCCACCCAAATCAACGATTCAGATGGGGATAAAGATGGCAAAACCTCAGTCAGTGAAGCACATGCTGAGGAACCTTTGTTGGGAACACACTAAGTTAGGGGATTACTTCTTTTGTTTAAACTGCTTCAAGATTGAACCGATACCCAGGGAACCCACGGCGAGTAAGCCGCCAATTGTACCGGGTTCAGGAACCTCGGTTTGCTCGTACCGATTTTCCACCACGGAAATGAACCCTCTAGCACCATTTTTAGCTTCGATGTTAATTTGGTTCTCTACCCTGGCTTTAGCAAGCTTTTGGTCTAAAGAGACTTGATCAGTTTTATTGTTGGCTGGCGGAGCAAAAACTTCGGCTGTACCAACCGTTGTGTTATCCATCGCCTTGATGGTTTGAGTAACCTTCGCTAGCACATCGTCGTTAGCCAATGCGCTCGGCGGGGAACCTGAACCATCAAATTTGAGCAGCGCACTGTCCAACCGCTTGTTTGGGTCGAGAACAGTGATATCGTAGGCGAGGAAGACATCTAGGCTTGATGATGGATTGGTGGATGTTGAACGAGCTGAAAAGCCAGTCTGAAACAGTAACCCAAACGGATCATCATCTTTGGTTTGGACATTGATGCTGTTACAGCTATTCGGCGTTGTCGTTCCTGTCTGGCTGATAATACACTCGAAATTGCCGAATTCTTTATCACCAACAGTAATGCTTTGATTATTGCTGATTAAGTCTCCCAGATTAAACACTAGTGCCTGGGCTGGGGCTGCAAGTGTGGTTGCAACAGTTGCTGCGGTAAATGCGAGTGCTAACCTACGTTTGTGAATCATTAATCCTCCTAAATTACTACGTGCATGAATAGAGTTTAGATGTAACTAACACAGCTAACTATGAATCTTTTTGACGTTGCCGTTTCAGAATCGACCCAATGCCCAAGGAGCCTAATCCTACTAGACCTGCTATTGTACCGGGTTCAGGAACTTGGTAAGTCTGAGTAATCATAGAAATCCTTGCTCCATCAGTTAGAAAGATATCTTTGGTAACGAGGGCTTTTGTGACTGATTCACTCAGAGGAACATCTTGATTCAATTCAAAACCAGGATCAGATAAATCATCTGGTGCTGTCACGGTGAGAGAGCCAAGGAATTTATTTACATCATTAGCATCAACGACAGTTTCTGTAATGGATGCAAATCCATCAGGATTGGTGACTTCACCATCGAATGCTAATCCAATACTGTTGAAGGGTGACGTTCCTGGCTTAGCCATTACTGTGTACTGGATTAAGACATCGATAAATGAGCTTGCGCCTTCTGCTGCGAAAAAGTCACTTTCAAATTTCAGTCCATTGGCAAGTAAAGAGACTTCGACATCTTCACAACTGGTTGGGGTATTTGTTGTCGGATCGGAACTAATTAAGCAAGTGAAGTCACTGAATATCTTGTCGGTAGTCTCTAATGTCCCACCATCATTCTCTAGATCCGCTAGGCTTATGGCACTGGCTGGAGCTGCTAGCGCTCCCAGAACCGTTACTGCTGTTACTGCTGTAGCTACTGCCCATTTCTGTATCATGTTTGAACTCCTTGATTAGACTGTCTACCCTAGATTCCCTGCTTTTCCTTTCTTTAAAGGTACTGTACTCTAACTGGCGTGTCATCCCCATTTCGGTGAAGTATCGGTGAAGTGACCACTCAGTTATGTGAAGTTTTGATAAACTGCCCTCTAACGCTGACTGTGATTAACGATAAAGCGATCGCACCTTCATTTTCTCCAAAGGGGCGATCGCATCATTCGTCTCAAGGTTTGACAGTAGCTTTATATACAAAAAATTGGGGGTCTTGCTTTTGTTGTCCCCAATGTTTTTGTGTTTGAGCCAAAGGCTCTAGCTTATTGTCTTAAGCCTTGTTCTTTTTGCCAGCGCGGGTCAGAGCTAAGGAACCAGCGACTACTCCCAAACCAAGCATCGTGGCAGGTTCAGGAACAGAAGCGGTAGTAAATGCAGCACCAGAGAATGAAGCATTCACCATGCCATCTTGATTGAGAACTAAGTCTTCGATATCATCAGCGTCAGCGTCATTAACTTGGAAAGTTAGGTTACCTGCACCGTCAGATAACATACCGTCGGCACTGATAAACTGTCCGAAAACAGATAGATCAATGGCTACATTCTCACCACTTTGGCTAAATGTGTAGTCACCAACACTTGTTAGATTGAATACATTCAAGCCATCTCCAGGACTACCAGGAAAGCTAGCTTCCAAGTCTAAAAAGGGATTGTTTGCGGTAGCATCATCCAAGTCTATGTCGCTGATGATAGCAGCATCAAAAGCTGTAAAGCTTTCTGTTTGAAGGGTAAGAGCAATGTCACCTGGATCAGAGAAATCTACTTCATCCATAGAAATTTCAGCAGTAGTGAAGACGCTACTGAAATTAAATTGACCAGTTAACGCAGCAGCACTTGCCGCGCCAGCGTTAGCCAACACACCAGCAGCCGCTAGGGGCAGTACAGCGAGTGAACCTAAAATTGCTTTTTTCATGAAATATACTCCTAATGACAGATCGATTGCGTGGTACTTAAGGAGTCTTGAGCCTGTGAGACTCTGACATTCAGATTACTTTTCTTTCCTTAAGCTAACTTCATACTACTCGACATGTCTAGGAGTATCCATAAAGCTATGATGAACTTTCTGTAAAGTTTTCATGAACTTTCGTCCAGAGGAGCAAGACATCCTGCTATTGGGGGATTTCTTGGAATTGATGCTTCCTGGAGGTTAGAGATTTTTAATATTACACCAGTGACTGCACGCTTTGTGTGTAGACGCTTTACTTAATATAACACAACTTTGTCAAGATCAATTAAAGATCAATAAGCGCACGTTGAGAAGCGCTCTCTTTTGCCGGATACCAGAGGGACACGGTATATCGCCCCCTCTGGTGTAGCATATATTACGCCTGTTTCTTTTTGCGAGAGCGAGACAGCATCAGAGAACCCGCGACTAAGCCTAAACCAGCCAAGGTTGTGGGTTCAGGTACAGAAGCACTCATGAACACACCAGAGAAACTAGCATCTAAACCTTCAGAGGAGGCAAGCGCCGCTTGAACACCTGACTCTCTCAGGGTACTTTGGAAGGTTATAGTGCCTGCACCTTTAGACATTTGCCCCTCTGCACTGGTGAAGAATCCGGAAAGTCCTATGGATATAGATGTACCCGTGAATTGATTGTCATGGTCAAACATTTCCTCGATTGTAAAGTCGCCGATGCTCAACAGAGAAAATGTATCTTCTTCATCGGTTATACTGGCATCGCCAAAGGGTAAATTGCCCAAATCTAAAAAGTTTTTGACCAATGGGTTATCTTTGGTTGCTCCATTGCTAGGGATAAGCGGAGAAGGAATTGACTTGATTGTTCCGGCGTCGAAGGCAGAGAAGGTTCCAGATTGATTCGATAAAAGAAGCGCTCCTGGATCAGGTGTGAATTTTATCTGATCGGAAAACAGAGTAGCATTGGTGACTTGTACGAAAGGTGCAGTATCCGTTAGGTTTATTCCCGGAGAAATACTGAACTCTCCGACCAAAGCCGCTGCTTTTGCTTCACTAGCTGTGCTAAAAACACTAGCTGTAACGACAGGAAGCATGGCTAGGGAAGCAAGGATTGTTTTATTCATTGGAACTCCTTCGGTTTGGCGAACAAATAAGTAATTGTAGAATTTAAGAAGAGTCAATTATTTTAGGGATTACGATATTTTCCTCTCCTCACAAATAAGCTAACTGAATACTCCTGCTGTTGGCAAGACCTGAATGTAAAGCTATCAATAACTTTCTATAAAGTTTCGATGAAGTGATATCTACAGACACGATCGCGGAAATACTCTTCATACAACTGACAGCTTACCACCACGCGATCGCCAACCCAACGCACTAACCCGAAACTGTGCAGCTTCACCATCTGGATTGGATCAAGTTCTACAGCACCATTTGCCTTAATCACCTGCTGATACGCCACCGCTAAATCTGGATACTGACGCAGCCTCCATAAAAGGCGATGCAAGTGATTCCCATAGATTCCTGTATCCGTCGCTACAGTTTCTGCTACCGATTTGAAACTTACCTGATGTTTGACCATTTCATAGAACATCAAACGCACCAAATAGGGAAACCCTCCCACTAACCGGATAAGCTGATCCAGTTCCTGGGATGATAAATAGAGTCCATAACGCTTTGCCAACTCGTAGACTTGTTCGCGAGTAAACGGGGATAACTGAATCCCTAACCCCACAGTTAACAGCGATTGATAGGTATGAAACCAACAATAACCCTCAGAGGAATGAACTAGCACCAAGCGCAGGTTTGAAAAGATGGGGATATCTTTGGTATCCTCTTGCCAGGAGTGTAATAATGCCAAAAAGTCTGCCGCGATCGCAGGATACTCGAAAACTTGATTCACTTCATCAATGGCAATAACCAACGGGCGATCGCTTTGTGCAAGCAAATACTCCTGGAAATAAAGCGTGCAGCTAACCAAACTGCCCATTGCTTCATCCCAATACTCATCTAGTTTCAGTTCTAATCTAAGTTGTCGTGTCACATTGACACAAAGCCAGCGCAGAAATGTTGCGATCGCACTAAACACTGAACTCTCTGCCTGATTCAAACTCAATCGTACCGTCTGATAGTTCTGCTTCTGTGCATCAGCCAGAATTCTTGCCATTAACGAGGTTTTCCCCATCTGCTGAGAACCCTGCAAACGCAGGATAGTGGCGGGTTGGCGGATTTGCTGACAGCCGTCTGATTCTATAGGCGATCGCTCAATATAATAGATAGAATTCAACGGAACTTGTCCCTCTGGTACTTCTAAGGCAACAAACTGCCTAGGTTTTAGGAAGTTAGCCGTTGTCAAACCCTTGTCACTGAACAGTCTTCGTTCGAGTACCGAGCGAAAATTCGTCTTATTAACTTTTTCCCCACAGGCGTTTGAGAGTAAGTGCCATAACTTCGGCGCGACACCTTGCTTAATATAGTTGGCAGAATAACCATTCTCCTGAGCAATCTGGTCATAGGTTTTAGGTTCATCCTGCCATGATGCCCATAGAATCGCTTTTTGAATATAACTCAGCGAATGACCAGTCTTGGCAACCAGGAACGTATCAATACATTCCAATATCTGGTCAATTGGACGATGCCCCTGTTTAATCATCCTATCTATGCCTTCTCAGCCTGTAGCGCCATTACCGTTTAGAACATGTCACGCCTTGTCAATTCATATAAGTTCATAAAATTTAGACAAAGATGACTCCCTCAACTTATCAGTTTAATATATTGACAATTACATAATTTTGTGCAGTAAACCAAAATAGACGCGAATAAATAGTGACCTGTCTCTGACTAAAATATCAACTTTATATATTGACAAATCTGGAAATCTGATTATCTTAATAAGAATTCAACATCCAATTGAGTTTGTCAACCCTCTTATTTAAAGAGTCTGTAAATTTTTGGGACAGCAATTAAAGATTAGATAAAGCTTCGCCGTTCAGCCACACAAAATTCATATCAAATTTATATATTGTTGATAGAGATTAAATTTGGCATCATAAAAAGTATAGATGGTAGGTTGTGAAACACCATAAAATTTATTCCTCAGTGTAACGGGGATAGGCTGGAAGAGAGGTCGCTGGTATTGATCCGCATTCTTGGCTAAAGCTATTAACGAAAAATCGCTTTGGATTTGAGTGATTGTTAAGGCGTCGTAGCTGGAGCGATCGCCGTGACAAACGGGCGTCTAAAACTTCAATGGATTTAACCGGAACCCTAGGGATTTTCTCTGAAAAACTTAACCGATAAACACTGGTCTGAAAAGCTCAATTTGTCGGGGAGAGTTCCCGGAAGCATTATCCTTGTTTAGAAAACGGATTTATATATCATGAAAATCCTTGTCGTTGAAGATAATTTAGACTTTGCCGAAGTGTTATTGGAATGTCTCACATTTGAAGGCTATACCGTCGATGTAGTCACAAACGGTGCAGCGGCTTGGGACAGGGCAGTAATCACTGACTATGACTTGGTACTTTCTGATATCGAGCTTCCCAAACTAGATGGGATAAGTCTGTGTAAAAAATTGCGTTATCATGGCTATCGTCTGCCTATATTCCTAATGACAGGTTTAGAACGAGATTTGCCAATAATCTTGACGAATGAAGCCAAAGCTAATGCTTATTTTTTCAAACCCTTTAGTTTCCAAAAGTTATTAGAACGGATTCAATCCCACTGTCTCTGTTGCTAAGTCAAATGTTTTCAGGGAGGAGTGGCTGGCATTCTGTAAAACTTGTCCCGAATAACCTCTGAAAAAAATCAAAACTTCTGTATAGATCAGGGCTTTCGCTTACCTCCCTCCTTTAAAAAATTTAACGTCAACCCTTAAAAACTCTTTCAATTATCATGTGCATCACAGGTTCTCTTGCTGATTTTTCTCTACCGCAAGTTTTTTGCTTACTGGAAACTGGACATCAAAGCGGTTTACTCACTCTGCATCCTGAAGGTACGGATCATACGTCCTCGAATCAAGCGTATTATATCTGGGTGTATCGGGGACAGCTTGTGGGAATGGCAAATTTGTTAGATCATCAAGGTTTAGTCTCCTTAATTGCCCAACAGCGCTGGCTCAAGGATATCTGTCCATCCAGTCTCTTTGCTAAATTGACGAGATTATGTCCTAAGCATCAACCTTTGGGTTCTTATCTGAAAAAACAGGGTATTTTAACCAACCAACAACTCAAGTGGCTATTCCAAGTTCAAGTTCTCCAGCCCTTATGCAATGCATTTCAACTTAAAGCAGGTCATTTTAGGTTTGATCATAATGTACCGCTACCGACAATAGAAATGACAGGTTTGAGTATATCAGCGACACTCGCCACATTGATGGGACTGAGAAATTTACCAAGTTGGGATGCTTTGGCGGATCACTTACCTGATCCAGATATGGGTTTAGCCAGTTTAGGGACAGATCAGTCTGAGTTTCCGTTAAATGACCTAGAGTGGCAAGTTTGGACATATACGGATTGCATGGTGTCTCTCAAATCCATCGCCCAATACCTACAACTTCCCCTGAAAACGGTACAGCAGATTGCTTTTCGCTTAATTGCGATCGGTTTAGCGGAAGAGATGTCTCTAGCGGTAGAAGATGACTATACCCCAGCCATCGAGTCTCAATCATCAGGGTTACACCAAGACTCCTATCGGGAAGTCGTTAGTTATTCGTTTCTGCAACATTTACTAGGATTTTTAGTTCCTAAAGCGTCTTAGTGACTTAAGGTTGGTGGGTTGAGCGAAGCCGAAACCCACCCTACGGTATATTAAGAGTTTTGGCGATCTAAGAAAATGTTTATATGAACTACAGCGACTTACTTCGTTGAAGTCGCTGTTTCTGACGCTTCCTCACTCCTAGTTGCTTCATGCTTCCACAATCAGTAGAGCTAGGTAGCTCTGCGTCTAAAGAGGTTCGTTCCAAACCCCTTGCCCAAATCTCATTAACTTGAGCAGCATTAACATCTCTATCTTCGACGTGCTTACAGTCGGGATTAGAGCAAATATGGACTCTATCGCTCAAAGTCTTAGGCGTTAATTCCCAACATTTAGCACATCGTTGAGTTGGCTTGAGCGTCCTAGTTGGTGACTCAACATAAAACCCACCTGCCTCAGCCGATTTGTAGCTTAATAAATCACCGACTATGCCAAACCCAACGTCGAGAATAGACCGATTTAATCCGGCTTTCTGTTTCTTACGCTTACCCTTGTTTGCCTTCCGAGTCATACCCTTGACGTTTAACTGCTCACCACCGATTAGGCTATTACCGCTAACTATCTCGCTGGTTGTTTTGTGCAGCCAGTCTTCTCGTTGTCGGGATATCTTACCCTGAAGCTCAGAAATCCGCTTTTGTTCTTTTTTCCATCGTCTCGACCCCTTAACTTTTTTGTTCCTATTAGGTGGTCTTTTGCGTCTTAACCGCTTTGAGGCTACCTTAACTTTTTTGTGTCCCTCTTTAATAAAATCGGGTTTAGCAATTTTCTCGCCAGTTGAAAGCGTTACCGCGTCTTTACAGCCAAGGTCGATTCCGATTGAACCCGTACCTGTTTGACGGATTGGGTTGCACTGCACAGTGATTGACGCATACCACTTACCATTTCTGAAAAAGATTGTGCAGGTTGTTGGCGTTCCCCAGGTCCTAGCTTGCCCCCGCATTTGAATCTTTAAACCAAGGTCTCTTAGTTCCAAGTAACCGTTTTTACCGTTAGATAAAGCCTTCCAACCTGCTTTGTCTGGATAGGTCCAGCCACTATACCGCCGCTTCGCTTTAAACTTAGGATACTTACCTAATCCTTGGAAAAATCGCTTATAGGCAAAATCAACCCGCTTTAATGTAGCTTGTAACGTATGAGAACCTAATTCGGCATACTCAATCCAAACTTTCTTAAACTCAGGCAAACAGTTTTGCTGCTCAAGATAATTAACGGAATGACCAAAGCGCTTGTACTGCGTCCTTCGGTTAGCAATTGCCGCGTTATAGAGCTCGCAGTGCATTTTTCTCGCCCAATGAAGCTGGTCACATTGAGCCTTGTTTGGGTAAATTCTATAGGTCACTCTACGTGTTTTCATGCCTATATTTTACCATAAAAATTTGACAAACTACGGAATATTTAATTCCTAGTTTGTCTGCTATCCTTCCCCGACCCACTGTCGTTGAAGTCGGGGAATGCCGCAATTACGTTCAAATGCGATCGCACCACCTCTTCCCAATATAGAACAAATGTACTAACATAGATCTCAATCAAGGTCTTGGAATTGTAGACGATGATGTGGCAACCCGGACAGAAATTACAACAGGGCAAATACGCGATCGCAAAAATCCTCGGACAAGGTGGCTTTGGCATAACCTACCTCGTCAAAGACAAACAGGGAAATCCCTTGGTGATTAAAACCCTCAACGACTACCTGCAACGCCAATACGACGCCACCAAATATCAGCAGGATTTCATCAATGAAGCCTTACGTTTAGCCAAATTCCGCCATCCTCATATCGTGCGCGTCGATGAAGTGATTAAAGAGGATGAACAGTGGTGCATCGTCATGGAATATATAGAGGGGGAAACATTAGCCCATCGAGTTTGGCATCACGGTGTTTTGTCCGAATCCGAAGCGTTAGGCTACATCCAGCAGATTGGCAATGCACTGACGCTGATTCACAATCAAGGCTTACTGCACCGAGATATCAAACCTCTCAATATTATGCGGCGTCCTGTGGAAACTGTACCCGGAATTGCTGGATATGAAGCCGTTCTGATTGATTTTGGCATTGCCCGTGAATTCACCCCCAATATTACCCAAACCCATACCCAGTCGTTATCTGAAGGATTTGCGCCAATTGAACAATATGATTGGCGATCCAAACGAGGTGCTTATACTGATGTTTATGCTTTAGCCGCGACATTGTATGCTTTGCTAACGGGTGAAATTCCCTTACCTGCACCGATGCGAGCATACCGTTTAGAATTAGAAGCCCCTCAACAGCTTAATCCTAAAATTAGCGATCGCGTCAATCAAGCTATCCTGAAAGGGATGGCACTCCAACCGGAAGCCCGTCCCCAATCCGTGGCAGAATGGTTGGTAATGTTGGGCAGTAGTACAGTACTATCGGGACTTTCTCCTGACGATTATCAGCGATTGCGGACTCTACTGGCGGCTCAACAGTGGCAAGCGGCGGATCAAGAAACGGCTAAACTCGTGCTGAAAGTATCAAAACGAGACGGCTGGTTGAGGGTGGCGGATATTGAGACGTTTCCGGTTCAGGAATTACATCGGATTGATAAGATGTGGAGAGAATACAGTCGCGATCGCTTCGGTTTAACCGTCCAAAAGCAAATCTGGCAGAGTATTCTAGATAAGCAGAAAAGTCATTGGCAAGCCTGGTGTAGTTTTGGCGATCGCGTGGGATGGCGAGTAAAAGGCAATTGGGTATCCTATAATCGTCTCCAGTTCAGCCCAGACGCACCCATTGGCGAATTGCCCGCGCTGATAGTTGCTGATCGTTTTGCCTTGCGCCAGCAGGAGTCTGTCGTGTCTTTGTTGTCACGCCAAGATTTGTAAGTCGGTGGGAACAATGCAAGTTAGCGCCTCTGATTGTCTTTTGTTTATGTAAAGGTTTTTTGAGTTATCCATGACAAACTCTCGCCAACTTGCATTCCTCGCCCTACGAGATATTCACAAGTTAGGTGCGTTTACAGATATTGCGTTGGATCGAGTGCTTCAGAACGCTACTCTCAACCGTGCCGATCGCGCTCTGTTAACCGATTTAGTCTATGGTACTACCAGACATACTCGCACCCTGGATGCCTTAATTGATCAATTGGGGAAGAAAAAAGCCCACCAGCAGCCCCCAGACTTGCGCTTCATTCTGCATCTGGGCTTATACCAATTGCGCTATCTACAACGGATTCCCCCATCAGCCGCCGTTAATACCAGCGTGGAACTAGCTAAAGCTAATCAATTAAAAGGACTGGCTGGGGTAGTTAATGGGGTACTGCGACAGTATACCCGTCTAAACACCAATCCCCAACTAAACGATCCCTTACAATTACCCTCCCACCCGATTCAGCGCCTGGGTATTCTCTATAGTTTTCCCGACTGGATGATCGAACTGTGGTTAAATCAATTCGGCATCGAGGAAACAGAAGCCCTTTGTCAATGGTTCAACCAACCGCCAACCCTTGACCTGCGGATCAATCCCTTGAACGCTTCCATCGATACGGTGGAGACAGCAATGCAAGCCGCAGGTATTCAGGTTCAGCGCCTTCCCCACCTCCCCCAAGCCTTACGCTTCCAAGGAAGTACAGGTTCAATACAAACGCTTCCTGGATTTAACGAGGGATGGTGGACAATTCAAGATAGTAGCGCTCAACTGGTGAGTCATTTACTTAATCCTCAACCCCATGATGTCATCATTGACGCTTGTGCTGCACCGGGCGGTAAAACCACGCATCTTGCCGAACTCATGCGCGATCGCGGTACAATCTGGGCATGTGACAAAGCCGCATCTCGCCTAAAAAAAGTCAAAGCTAATACCCAACGGTTACAATTACAATCCATTCAAATCTGCCCAGGCGATAGCCGCGACTTTCCCCAATTTACCCAAAAAGCCGATGCTGTTTTACTTGACGCCCCCTGTTCTGGCTTAGGTACGCTGCACCGTCGCCCCGATATCCGGTGGCGTTGTACTCCAGCCAGAGTTCAGGAACTTTCTGTACTGCAAAGTGAACTATTAACTCAGACAGCCACCTGGGTAAAACCCGGAGGCGTCTTAGTTTACGCCACCTGTACTTTGCATCCCCAGGAAAATGAAGCCGTGATTCAAGCCTTTCTAGAACGTCATCCCCACTGGCGTATCGATGCACCCCCGCCGACACTCACCACTTTTTCTACGCCTCAAGGCTGGCTGAAAGTCTTACCCCATCAGCATCAGATGGATGGCTTTTTTATGGTGAGATTGAAGTATTTGGGGAATTAGTCATTTGTCATTGGTCATTGGTCATTGGTCATTTGTCATTTGTGATAATTGAACGGTCAGGTCGGGGCGGGTTTAGTTATATCAGGGTGAAAACGAAACGTTAGTGGTAAAACCCGCCCCTACACAATCTTGCCCATCTTCCCCATCTTGCCCATCTTGCCCATCTCCCCCATCTTCCTCATCTCCCCCATCTTGCCCATCTCCCCCATCTTCCCCATCTCCCTCATCTTCCCCATCTCCCCCATCTTCCCTTAACCAAGCCTGCTCATTGGTAAAGATTAGAACGTCTAAGCGCATTTTTGGGGACAGTTCTGATATAGATAGAGCAGAAGTTCTTTGTAGAAAAATGTCATGGTTACAGACTCTCACGTCAAACAGCTCGTAAAGATTCTGATTGGTGCAGCTTGGATCGATGGTCGAATTCAGCCAGAGGAACGGCAGTATCTGCGCCAAGTCGCCCAGCAATCCAATGTGGCTGAAGACCCAGAAATTCGACCCTTGTTGAACGAACTCAAATCGGTATCCAGTGACCAGTGTTATAGATGGGTGCAAGAGTATTTGGGTGATCATCCCAGCCAAGAGGATTATCAGGGCTTGATTGAAGCGATTAGTGCTTTGATTTACAGCGATGGCGATGTGGACACAGAAGAGGCTAAACTGCTCACTCGCTTACAGCTTCTCGATCCCGCCCAGGCTTCCCCCAAGTCCACTCATAATAGTGTGCTTAAAGCCATTCAAAAACTCTACCACCGCTGGATTGACCAGCAATCTTAGTGATGTGGGATTGGGGTTGGTCATTTGAGTTCTCAGTCCATTTTTTCTCCCCCAAGGGCAGGCTTAGTCCAGTTATCGATGTGTCACAAAATGTTATCCGGATAGGTTTAGTCAAATTTTACCGACAGGGCTAAAACCTTATGGGTAAAAACCGCCCCTAAAGGTCGGCTTTCCCAGCTTATTCAGCTTTTATCCTTTACTCTAAAAGTCAGTAGAGGATTTTTTATTTTTTGGCAACTAATTGTCCGGACGGATCGTCATTCACACTGAAAATGTTCCCATAAAGCAGTGACGAGCAAAACATTTTCTTGCTAAACTTTATCTAATGAATGGGTAGGAAAATTTTAGGAACATCTGGAATTCTAAACGGTCTAGTAAATTAACAAACAAAACGATTCGTGTTGGAGAACGCCTTTAATGTCTAACTTTCATCCCTGGCAATCTGGAACCGCTGCATTTTTAGCCTTTGGATTAACGGCTGGTGCGATCGCGCCCTTCGCCACAGGCACATCAGCCCTTGCCCAAAGCACAAATTTCTCAGATGTTTCTTCTACCTACTGGGCGGAAGACTTTATTACCGAATTAGCCCAACGGGATATTATTGCTGGTTTTCCGGATGGTACATTCCGACCGGATGCTCCTGTAACTCGCGCCCAGTTTGCGGCTATGATGCGTAAGGCAAATCAGGCTTTTAATAAAGCCGATCAACGGGGTTCAACGAACTTTGTTGATGTCCCCTCAAGATACTGGGCGTATTCTGCCATTCAAGATGCTTATAAAACGGGATTTTTAACGGGTTATCCGGGTAATGTTTTTAGACCCGAACAAAATATTCCCCGTGAACAAGTCTTAGTTTCATTGGCAAATGGTTTGGATTATTCAGCCAGTTCAACCAGTGTTTTAAATTACTACAATGATGCCTCTCGCATTTCCAGTTGGGCGCGGACACCAATAGCTGCTGCTACAGAAGAACGCTTGGTGGTGAATTATCCTAACGTTAAATCATTAAATCCCCAGCGGAATGCTAGTCGTGCTGAAGTTGCGGCATTTATTTACCAAGCTTTGGTGAGTGAAGGAGAAGCACAAGTTGTCAGTTCGCAGTACATTGCTGATCCGACGCCTGTTGCTCAAAATTTCACGATTCCTGCGGGTACAACTATTCCCGTTAAATATATCCGAGAGAAAATTCTGATCGCTGAAGAAGACGAACAATTACCCTTAACATTAACCGTCGATGCGAATATCACAACCTCTGATGGTAAAGTATTGATTCCGGCGGGTAGTGAGGTTGTGGGTGAGTTGCGTTCTACAGATGGTGGCGCTCAATTTATCGCCGAGAAACTGGTGATGAATGGTCAGCAAATGACGATTGATGCGGCGTCTGAAGTAATCACCACAACTGAAACAGTTACTCAAGGTAGTAGTGTCGGGAATCTGGTCAAGAATGCTGCACTCGGTACAGCGGCGGCGGCGGCGATTTCAGCGGTAACCGGAGATCGGGCGATCGCGACGGAAGAATTGTTGATTGGTACAGGCTCTGGTGTAGCATTGAGCTTAATCCAACGCTTCCTCGGTCGCAACAGTGTGGATTTGATTGTGATTGAACCGGATACCGATTTAGATATCACACTTGATGAGAATTTAGTCATCAGCACCAACTAGGGTACACAGAGGGTACACAGATCCCCGACTTCTTGGAGAAGTCGGGGATCTTGGTGAGATAGACTCTCGCTGGGGTCATTCAGTGTTTTTTTGACTCATTAATTCAAATTCATGATTCATTAGTTGGTAACCAAACCACAAACGTTGTTCCCTTCATTGACTCCTCCCCCGATCTCTGAATCGCTGGGTCTGACTGAGATTGAATCCACGGGGACTGCGCCGGACTAAAGACCTCGATTTGACCCTGCATTTGTTCAATCAGTGTTTTGGCGATCGCTAACCCTAAACCACTCCCTGGAATCCCTGTGTTGGCTTGAATCCCACGATAACGCCGCTCAAATAAATGCTCGATGTCTTGGGGCGGAATTCCAACTCCAGTGTCAGTAATCGCAATTCCTACCATTGTCCTCGCCTCATCTTTAGGTTGACCCACACCTGCTTCCACATCAATTTGCCCCCCAGCGGGTGTGTATTTTAAGGCATTGTCAATTAAATTATTTAAGACCTCTCGTAACGCCCTAGCGTTTGCCCGCACAGGGGGTAAGTCTTGGGGAATCGAGTAACGTAATTCTAAATCCCGTTCTCCTGCGATCGCTTGGGCGGAAATGAGCAGGGGTTCTAATACTTCGGTGATGGTGAATGACTCGACAATTAGGGGTTTACCCGGAAGTAAAGGAATGGCGGATGCGTCTGTGTCTGATTCTGAGTTAACTGGAGCTACAATTTTACCATTCTCGTCTGATTCGGAGAGGGGACAGGTTGCGGCGCTGGCTGATGCAGGTAAGGTTAAAGGTTCACTGGTTTGTGCATTCTCATCTAAGCACTCATCAAAATCTTGTAACAGTTCCTTCAAGCGATCGCTCTCTCGCACAATACTAGCGGCAACGTTATGATTTTTATCATCGGGTTGCAGTCGATTGAGTAGCAGTTTGCCAAAAGTTCGCAACGCAGTTAAAGGATTGCGAAATTGATGCAGGATATCATCAAGCCGATCCCGTTGCTGTGCTTGGAGGCGGCGTTGCTGAGTCCATTCCTGCTCAAACCAAGCCCGACGCCGATCCATTAAGTAAGCAAGTGTCAATGTTCCAGCGATGCGTTCAATCGCTGTCTGTTCTTTTTCATTCCACGGTCGATCATCGCGACTTGTGACTAATAATCCCATAACTACTTCTTCGTGGATTAGAGGCAAAACCATTTGCCGTCCTTGAGATAAGGGATAGTTGTCCTGAGAGAGTGAGGTGGAATCGGGGAGATGGTGATCGTCAGCAGGTTGAGGCAAAAGGCGAGGTACAGCTTCAGCAAGGCGGGGAATCGTATCTACTGAACTCATGCGATCGGGCAATGTTAACTCCGTATCCTCCTCTTCCCATATCGCCGCTTCTGGATAGACCACTACCGGAATCAGCTTAGGTTGCGCTGCCTCGTCAAGCTTATCCGTTGTTAAATATACCGCACTCAACGCCGCGCCTAGACTTTGAGTGAGTATTCCAACCTGTGATTGACACAAGGCGACAAATTCTGAACTAGCAGGAATGAACATGAGAATTGCGTGATCACCACCAGAGGGCTTTTACGACAGAACCCAATAGAGGTTCCTTTTCTATAATGTCGAACAATTGACACGACTGACTATTACCCAAAAGGTGTAGGATGACAGTCATTTGTCCTTTGTTCTTTATTATCTCCCCCATCTCCCCCATCTTCCCCATCTCCCTCATCTCCCCCATCTCCCTCATCTCCCTCATCTTCCCAGCCTCCCAGCCCTCTCCGGCGGCTTTTTGTGAACTTTTTTAACGAAAAATTAATTTTTTTAGTAGTGATTTTTAAAGGGTCATCGCTCAAAGCCTCTTTCAAACTTAGCATTGAGGCATTTTAGGTAGATCTATCAAAGAATAAAAAGATATTGATATTTCAGATTCAAGCAGATATACTTACGACGGCTTTTGTAACTAACATTACAACTGTCGGCAAAAAGAGGAGGTAAAGAGGTTGGCAAGAAGACGTAAACGCAAGAGTCGCCGCCGCCAAGAGGGGCGCAAGATCCTAGAACATGTGCCTCAGTATAATCTAGAAAGCGGTGAAGATAAACCGGTTACAGCAGCACGTAAATATATTCAATCAGCCGGGATTATTCCGCCCGCTTTGCTACTAGTTAAGCGAAATGAGCATACGACAGACCGTTATTTCTGGGCAGAAAAAGGTTTATTTGGCGCTCAATATGTTGAGGAAAATCATTTTCTGTTTCCCAGTCTGCGGGTGCTTGATGCTCCTGTCGAAAAGGCGGTAGTTGCGGTTCAAAGCCGCTGACTACAGCCAAATCTTACGAATTGACCAGTGCTTTGACACTTGTCAAGAGGCAATTCATTTCATTCCTGCTAGGGGGGTGAGATGAATTGCCTAATTTTTTATTAAGGCAAAAGGCAGAAGGGAAGGAGAAAGGTTGCAAAGTAGAAGAAAATGATAACTGTTGAGTATGCTTGTCGAGTCATTTTCCTCTGATTCATGAGTTCAGTGCAACCGTCTTGTCCATTTATAGTCGGTGCAGCGATCGCGGATTCCCGATTTTTTGTGGGACGCCACGAGGAGTTGCAACAGATGACTACTCAGATGACAGGTACCCTACCCGGTAGCTTAAATGTGGTTGGGCGCAGACGCATTGGCAAATCCTGGCTGCTTTATCACTTCTGTCAAACGTATCAGGAATACGTTTCTCAACCGGATCGGTTTATTAGCATTTATCTTTCGCTTCAGAATCCCGACTGTCATGGGGACGAGGGATTTTATCATAAGGTTGGGCGACTGTTGTGGAATCATCCCCAAGTGCAGCGTCAACCGAGGTTAATGGAGGCGCTGAGAGTTCCACAGTTTAACCGCTTGGCATTTAGTAGCGCCATGGGACATTGGAAACGACAAGGCGTGTTAGCGGTACTCTGTTTGGATGACTTTGAAGTACTAATCCGTCATTATCGGGAATTTGATGATGGATTCTTTGATAACCTGCGATCGCTTGTTGATAGTGGTGCGTTAATGGTAGTGGTAGCGTCTCCCCGGAAATTGGAATTTTATCAGCATCGGTATCGTCTCACCTCGCCGTTTTTTAATTTGAGTCAGGTGTTGGCGTTGGGGGAATTGCGGGAGGAGGAGGCGTGGAAATTAGTGCGTTTATCCGATAGTCAGGGTAAAGAGGGACAAGCGGCGTTGAGTCCCCCAGATCAGAAATTGGCAAAACAATTGGGGGGTACGCATCCCTTTTTATTGCAGTTAGCCGGAAGTTTACTTTGGGAAGCGCGTCAGCAGGGGCGAGATATAAACTGGGTTAAGGGGAGGTTTGAAGTGGAAGCAAGGCGTACTCCTGGATATAGTTTTGAATTGCACCAATTACCGCTTCCGTTGCAGGTATTGGTTCGGTTTCCCTTAAATTTAGGGCGGATGGTGAGAGGGATTCGGGGGACTGTGGATGAGATTGGTAATTTGATGGTGGGGACGGCTATTTTAATTGGAGTTATTTTAGTCGTTTTGCTGCTATTGAGTTTATTGTTTTAGTTGCTGACTGATAGAACAGGTATGTCTTTGGCAGAGGCTTGGTAATTATGACGATCACATCCCCGAAAAAGTTACGGTGCTGGAGTGGGTTGAAGGGCTTTATGAGGAACAGGTTTTTCAGGATAATGAGCGGATTGTCTCACCGACGTTGCCAGATTTGGATTTGACGAGCGAGAGGGTGACTTATGCTGGACGATGAGATATTCTGACTGTTTTATAGTCAGGTTAGGCGCTGATAATTATGACTTAGAGCGGGTTTTGTTTTTTTGTTATCGGTGAATAGCTGACTTGAGTCCCTAAACCCGCCCCTACAGAGTCCCTAAACCCTCCTCCTACATGGGCTAAACCTGCCTCTACTAACGAAGGTATCAAGACGTTTCGCTGGAATGTCTCTACATAACCGCTAACTTTTACCAATGCCAAATTTGATCATAATTACCAAATAACCCTGGCAAATCCTGACGAGCAATTTGAGTCACACCGTTAATCATTTTCCCTTCAGGAATCCCACGAGATTTGACATCATCTGCCACAATATAAACCGTAATTCCCTTCTCTATGGCCCCCTGCAAATCTTGATCCAGTTTAGGTGGTTGGGTTTGTGACTTATCTCCAAACACAAGTCCAGATGCATCTTGTCCACTCACGGCATAATTCACCGCATTCCCTCTCAGCAGAATATCCAAATCAGCCCCAGCACCTTTCATCGCTTGGGAAATCCAAACACAGGGATCATCTTGTTCTTCAATCGTACAGCGATAAGCAGATTCAATGATTTGTAGCGCTTTCATCTTAGTATCTCCAATCCTTCCTATTTCGTCGCAATAATTAACGTTCCATCCGACTCACTCGCCCATTTCCATAAATCACTAGGTTTACCACGACGACAACCATCAATCGCTTCATTTACCCCTCGCTCGTCTACACAAAGCCCGCAATTAATCCAATCTAATTGACACCCCTTAGCTTTGGCTTTTTCCTGTAATGCAGCAATCCAATCTTTAGTTAAGGGATGATCTTCTTCCTCCACACTTCTCCCATGAACCGCATTGGCATGGGGTTTTTGATGAGCAAAGGCTAAAGAAACTGCCCCTTCGTAAGCAAAAACATTCACATTATACCCACGCTCAATTGCCTCATGAATCATCCGAAACGCCGTGGTTGTCCTTGCTTGTTCAAAAGGACCATCCATAATCGAAAAGGTTAAGGTTTTGGTACTCATTTTTGTTCGCTTATCTTAGGTTACAGCCAAATTGTTTTTTGTCCTTCTGCCATGGCATCAACCACAGCCGCAATGCTAGCCACTTGCACGCCATCGCCCAGTTCTGTCTCTGAGATACCACGTTCTCTCAGGGAAAAATCATCTGCCAATACATTGACCGCCTTGAGATTTGCTAAACTATTCGCTGCCGCCGCACGAGCGGCTAATACGCCATTTTCCACCAGAAACAAGGTGGTTTCATTGCCAGCATTGGCTAAATCTGATGCCAACTGATAATTCTGACTTACTTGGGTTGAATCAAAGGAACTCCTTGATTCGATTAAGAAATACTTTGCCATTCTGCTTGGCGCTCCAACCGATTAGTCAAATCAAGCACTAATAATGCCAGGACTCCTAACTATAATACAGGTTTAATTTATTGACAAGATTATTTTTAGTTCACATTTTCGCGGGTTTGTCAATTGTTATTCTTTAAATAATGTTTAATTTTTAATCGGCTACTTTCAAGAATGTTGATTTTTGTGTAGAAACCGTTCGGCGTCATCAGACAGGGAACCGGATAAGGTAGGGTTATCGGCACAACCATGGGTGTCGAACTTAAGGTGATGGGGGATGGGGAGATTGGCGGAAAAAGAACGTTTCCTGGAAAAACGGCAAACTGTCCTGAGGACAACGGTTTGAGCCAGTAAAACCACGACATAAAGCAAAATGACGGGAACATAATCCCTGTCCCTGTTGATCTAAGGTGTTCAGTGTTCAGGGATAATTCCTGGCAATTGATGGAATTGTATAGAGATGTAGTATGCTACGTCCGTGCATTCTCACCTACAGAGCAGACTTATCGTGCCGCAATGAGCCGCATCATGTTATCTTGCTCAATTAGCGATCGCGCTTTGCTCATGCTCTCTCTCACGATGCCCAGATTGTAAAGACTTGCAGACGATGAAACCAATGAATCCTTGGCAGAAGCAATCCCTAGCCATGCTCACCGTCGGTATGATGGCGATGGGTAATGTCATGACTCCCAGCATCGCCAGGGCGACAACGGCGGCTAATTTAACCAAAAGCGCCGATTCGATTGAAATTTTTGTTCCGCCTCCAGAACGTCGAACAAGTGGCGTTTGTCCCAATTTTTTGGGACTGTATATCGACTCAATCATTAATCGTCCCAATTTAGCGGGGGGCAAATGGGGGATTGTAGTGGAATCGGTATCGAATCCGGCGATTTCCTACAGCCACAACGCCAATCAATTTCTCATCCCAGCCTCCAATAACAAACTTTTTACCACAGCCGCCGCTTTACAACGGCTGGATTCGCGAGCCTTAATTCAATCAAAGTCGTTAGATGAATGGGTGACAGTCACCAACCAGAGAAGCAGTAACAGCTATGCAGATAGCCTCCTGCGTTACATTGGTGGACCTTCTGCTGTGAAGCAGACGTTAGCATCCTTAGGCGTTGACCCCAATGGTTTTCGACAGGTTGATGGCTCAGGTTTATCCCGGCAGAATGTAGCCACACCGCAAGCATTAATCGCGACATTAAAAGCGATGATGTATGCCAAGGGGAATGATTTATTTTATCGTTCCTTACCCGTTGCCGGGGTAAATGGAACCCTGAGAAATCGCTTACGGTTACCTGAAACTCAAGGCAGAATTCGGGCGAAAACGGGGACATTACGGGGAGTGAGAAGTCTGTCTGGGTATTTGGAACATCCCTATTATGGGACGATTCTGTTTAGCATTATGGTGAATCAACCGTCTCAATCGGGACAGGTATTAGTGGGGGCGATTGATGAAATTACTTTGCGTTTGGCTCAGTTAACGCCTTGTCAGTAATCGTTGCTGTCAGTAGTCGGACGAAATAGTCTAGTCCGCGTAGGCGGACTTTGTTTGTGTAGCTGCGACTTCTAGTCGCCAAGGCAAAAAGGGGGTTTCCTACTGCAAAAGTTAGTTAGGCTAGAAACAGCACAATCTTTCATCCATTAATTTTATGGCAGGGGAACCGGGAATTAAAGTCGAAAAGCCTGTTTCAGTCTGGAAAAAACAGATAAAAGCCAATCCCAAGGGTTTATTCGCCTCACTGGGTAAAGCCGCCATTAACGGCGCGTTTCTGAAATGGGATGACTTGGCGGAAAGTGGCGTTGAGGTTCTCGAAAACCTGGGATTAGAAGCAAAACCGGGAGAAATTGCGGGATTGCTGATTGTGCGTTCCCTGATACAAGCGATGCAAGACTTGTTACACGAAAATAGGGAACTCCTAATCCAGAAACCCGATAATCTTACAGAATTGTACAACCACCTCAATACATCGTTAACCAGTAACGAGTTAATCCTTGACCTCGACTTTTTCCAGCATCCCCAAAACTTGCCGATTGTCCAAGAAGCGAAGACGGGGTTTGCTCAGTGGTTAGAGGCGTATGTCGAGAAAAAAGTTGAAGCGGAAATGATCAGTAGTCGCCTCCCCGCTTACTTTGTTTTTGCCTTAAATGACCAATGGGTTAAGCATTCCCAAGTTTATATTGCCTTAAAAGAAGTTCTGGATACACCCTTCACTCAAGCCACGAGACGAGAACAGGGATGGCTACGGTATCGCGCACGGCTGCAAAAGCGGGTAGATGAACCGATATTTTGGGAAGCATTTAGCCTCAAACAAGTTTATGTGCCATTACGGGCGTACTATGAGCAAGAGGTGGCGGGACAATCAGAGCGAAAATTAGAACGAGGGATTAGTGAGAGTAAAGACTATGAGCGAGTTATCGTAGATCTCAATAGTGAACTAGAAACCTGGTTACAGAATGCTGAAGCAGATGATGCGATTCGCTTAATCAGTGGACAACCCGGAAGTGGTAAGTCATCCTTTGCTAAAATCTTTGCCGCACAACAAGCGGAAAAGGGAGAAATTCCAATTCTGTTTATTCCCCTCCACTTATTTAAATTAGCAGATGATTTAGTAAAAGCGGTAGGGGAGTTTGTCCAGATTGAAGGATTCTTGTCTCACAATCCCTTGGACAGAGAAAATGGAGAATCGCGATTACTGATTATCTTTGATGGCTTAGATGAGCTATCGATGCAGGGTAAAATTGCCGAACAAACGGCTAAAGAGTTTGTCGAAGAAGTCCGGCGCGAAGTTGACCGATTTAATTATCAGCATCTTCGCGTACAGGTTTTGATTACGGGACGAGAAGTTGTGGTACAGGCGAACCGCAGCAAGTTTCGCAAACCGCATCAACTTCTCTATATTCTGCCCTATTTTGTGACCGAGAAAGAAAGCGATCGCCAAAAATATATTGATGATCAAAATTTGCTTGAGGAAGATCAACGCCAGGTTTGGTGGCAATCTTATGGTCAGGCAAAAGGCAAGCATTATGATGGTTTACCGCCAGAATTAGACAAGGATAATTTGGTTGAAATTACAGCACAACCATTATTAAATTATTTAGTAGCATTAAGCTTTGAACGGGATAAGCTGCGATTCTCAAAAGATACGAATCTGAATGAAATCTATGCTGATTTGCTGGATGCTGTTTACGAGCGAGGGTATGAAGGCACGAATAGACAACATCGTGCGATTGAAGAGATAACAAAAGAAGAATTTATCGGTATTTTAGAGGAAATTGCCTTGGCTTGCTGGCATGGAGATGGTAGGACAACCAGTGTCAAAGAAATTGAGGATCATTGCGATAATAGTGGACTCAGGCAAATTTTAGATCGCTTTCAAGCCACCTTACAAGAAGACTCAAGAGCCAGTATCACTCGTTTGCTGACTGCTTTTTACTTTCGCGAAAGTGGAGAGATCCGGAATAGCGAGAAAACCTTTGAGTTTACCCATAAAAGCTTTGGGGAATATCTGACAGGAAAACGTATTATTGAGGGAGTTCGGCTTATCCATGAAGATTTAGAAGAACGTAAGCGTAATTTTCGCAAAGGTTGTGATGAACGAGAGGCATTAATAACTTGGGCGACTCTCTGCGGTTTATCAGCCATGGATGAATACCTGTTCCAATTCGTCTGTGATGAAATGCGTTTACAGGATTTATCAGAGGTTCGCGATTGGCAGAAAACATTATGTCGCTTGATTGAGTTTATGCTGCGTCAGGGAATGCCGATGGAGGGTTTAAATCCTCGACCGAATTTTCAGGAAGAAATGCGACAGGCGCGAAATGCAGAGGAAGCGTTATTGGCTGTCTTAAATGCTTGTGCGAGGGTGACTAAGGAAATTTCAGAGATTAATTGGCATTCTCCTGAAGCGTTTGGAACATGGATATCAAGGTTGCAAGTGAATAAGATAGGAAAGAAAAACATACTTACCTCAGAATGTTTAAGTTTTCTGAATTTGAAAAAATGTTTTCTCTCATTTCGCAATTTTTACAGGGCAAATTTCAGGGGGACAAATCTTAGTGGGGCAGATCTTGTGGAGGCAAATCTTGTGGAGGCAAATCTTGTGAAGGCAAATCTTGTGGAGGCAGATCTTGTGGATGCAAATCTTAATGGGGCAAATCTTGGCGGGGCAAATCTTGTGGAGGCACAGTGTTTCGGGACACAACTTAGGTTAGCCAATCTTAAAGGAGCCAATCTTAGGGGGACAAATCTTTTTGGTGCGAGTCTCGAAATGG
The DNA here is from genome assembly GCF_040220235.1 of Coleofasciculus sp. B1-GNL1-01. Classification (NCBI taxonomy): domain Bacteria; kingdom Bacillati; phylum Cyanobacteriota; class Cyanophyceae; order Coleofasciculales; family Coleofasciculaceae; genus Coleofasciculus; species Coleofasciculus sp. B1-GNL1-01. The sequence continues at coordinate 15,906 of NZ_JAVJTO010000042.1, read as the reverse complement.
CGGATCTGAGGGGAGCCAATCTTAGGGAAGCGGATTTTGAAATAGCGAATCTTGAAGGGGCTAATCTTGTGGAGGCAAATCTTGAAGGGGCTAATCTTGGCGGGGCAAATCTTGAACAAGCCAATCTTCAAGGAACAATTCTTGAGGGTAAGGATATAAGGCTCTTCTAGACTAGCTATGATAAATTACTACAAAATAATCTCTATAATCCTTGCTAAGCAAGAATCATGGAGATGCAAAAAAGCAATTTTAATAAAACAGGCTTTTTATTTTGTTATATCCTTTGCTATTTAAGGGTTTAAGCTCATTTAAATTGCTAATTTGCCATAACCAGTCTAAGAGAGCCGGATATAAAAAGCTTCACTTAAAGTGCAAACTGAAGACAGCGATAAATCTTAGCCCTGAACAACTCACCAATTTGATACTGTAACCACTCCGCCCAACTACTACTTTGACTCAATAACACCTTGTAAAAGGGCGGGTTTACTAACATCCGGGTAAAAAAAGACGATAACCATAAAACCCGCCCCTACATTGATATCAGAAACTTTCCTCACCGCCAACCCCTCTGCGTTCCTCTGCGCTTTCCCTCTGCGTTCCTCTGCGTTAAAAAAGCCAACCTTTCCACCTCTCAACCCTAAACCCGAAATCACGCCTGATCACCACAATTCCACCTTAGCCAAAACAACCCTAGAAACAAAGCGCGATCGCGAGAACTTCTCACCCCAATATTTACGCCAACTTGGACGCCAGCCAATAAAGTTATCATCTTCAAGCTAAAGTAAGGATCGAACTTACTGGATAAATCTGTGAACCCGTTTTAACGGGTTTAAGCTTTAAGCCAGAACTTTAGTTCTAGGCTTATATCTCCCACTCTTCCACTATGAAACTATTTCCCATTCCTCGAAATCACCGCCTAATTATCGCCACCCTAATTAGCCTCTGTCTAATCCTACTTAGCTGGCTCAACTTCCCCCTCCATTCCACACCAACCAACCCCCAAACTGAACTCTTTAACCAAGTCTGGCAAACCGTCAACGATAACTTTTACGATCCCAACTTTAACGGCGTTAACTGGCAAACCATCAAAGACGACTATGAACCCCAAATCCGCCAAACCCAATCCAGGGAAGCCGCCGCCACCCTAATCAATCAAATGCTATCCCAACTCAACACCTCTCACACCCACCTCTACATCCCCAACCAACCCGCCTACTACCAAGTCTTAGGAATCTTTGCACCCAGAAACCGCGACTTACGCCAACAACTCAAACCCTTTTTTCCCACTGGCAAACTAGAATATACTGGCATTGGTATCGTCACCAAAACGATCGACAACCAAACCTTTATCAGCGCCATTCTCGAAGGAAGTCCAGCCACTGAAGCCGGATTAAAAGTAGGCGATCGCATTCTGAGTGTAGATAATCGCCCCTTCCAACCCATTGAATCCTTTGCCGATCAAGCTGGTACTCCTGTCAAAATGGTAATTCAGCGATCGCCAAATCCCAACAGTCAGCAAGAAATCACCGTCACCCCTAAATTGCTGGATACAACCACCATGTATCTCGACGCTATGGACGCCAGCACGGAGATAATTGAACAACAAGGTAAAAAAATCGGCTATATTCATATCTGGTCTTACGCCAGTGATGACTATCAAGAACAGCTTGAGGAAGAACTCATCTATGGTCGTCTCAAACAAGCAGACACTCTAGTCGTAGACTTAAGAGATGGATGGGGAGGTTCACCACTCACCGCCCTGAACATCTACACCGCTCCAAACTTAAGCTTAACCACGATTTTCCGGGATGGTACAAAATATACTCACTACGCAGGCTGGAATAAACCCGTCGTCATGCTGGTAAATGAAGGAAGCCGCAGCGCTAAAGAAATTCTGGCGTATGGTTTCCAGCAATTCAAAATCGGACCCGTTGTCGGTACGCCAACCCCTGGCGCTGTGGTGGCGGGGCGTCCATTTCTCATGTCCGATGGTAGCTTGCTTTATGTCGCCGTCGCTGATGTCTACGTGAATGGAGACGAACGACTAGAAGGAAAAGGCGTAACACCCGATATCCTGGTTCCCTTCTCCCCAGAATACGCCCAAGGCGCTGATCCGCAAAAAGAACGGGCGCTAGAGGTGGCGCTAGAAGCCGTTCAAGAGTGAAATTATGTTATTTTTAGACACAATTTATACCAACTGACATCTACCTTTGGGTATACTTAGCGAAACAATAACGTTCTGGTGGAGACTCCAGACCCGTAAATCCTAGGCAGAAAACGCAAAAGCCCAGCATGAACTCTTTGGAATTCGACCGAGAAACTGACCGGATGGCGAGAGCAATCATGACTCGCAACAGCCAAATTGGGTCAGCCCTAATTGCCGATTTAACGACCAAACTGACTCTTGAATATATTGCGGCGGTGTTAGTTGTCAGTATTGAACGTGTGATGTGGTTTGAACCAGACTCCATTATTTGGGCGGTTGAAAACCTGATTCCTGCGGATATAATGCAGGAAATTCATAGAATTACTTCATTTACCCTTTATAAACAGTGGGTGCAGAAAGGATACGTGCCAGGAAAAGACTTGAGTGTTGATGTTAGCGGTAATGTGCTGCTTAATAATTCGCTCAAAAAAGCGGCTTAAAGAGGTGGCGTGGGTAATACCCACCCAACAATCCCACCCAACAATCCCACCCAACAATCTAGGAAATAGACTATGCCATAAGCAAGTTTATTTCCTTGAAGTTTTCCCCTGACCTTCGATAACTATAAATAAGAACCCTGAAATTCCTTTGATCAGATTTACCCAACTTCCTGAGCTTGATAAATATAGGTTTGCATCAAGTTCTTCTCTGTATTTAATTTGATCAAAATATTCAACTCCCCATCCTTTTCCTCTTCCTCTAGCATCTTTAGTTTTTAAAGGTTGTGAAGAATAAATATTGACTATAATTTTTTCTTTATAAAGCTTCAATGGGTTGAGAAAATCTATTTTTATTTCTATTCCATCTTTTAACAAAGAAGAAGCATTTTTTAATTGTTTATCACATTGATCAGCCACCCAATAATAAATAACATTATTACTTAAATTTGTATCTTCGATATATATCTGTAAATTAATATTATCAATTGTGACATCCCCTCTATTAAAAATATGAAAGGAAGTTTGATATAAAGAATTGATAGATTTACCTCTATATTCTACCTTTATATCCTTTTCAATTTGCCGATCTATTTCTAAAAGTGATGATTCAGTAACTTTATTAACTCCTATTATTTGAGGCTTTTTGCGAGATAAATAATTAACAATTGCCCATCCTACTATACCAATAAATATTCCAGCAAGAAAAACTACATAGTTAGAAAATGCCTCATTAAGAAATAGTTGATCCAATTTCATATATTCAAATTTTATGAGTTTTGGGGTGGGTAATACCCACCCTACTATCTTAATCCAGATGAGACGTTGCCTATCCTATACTGTCGCGGTTTCCCACTTCAGATAAGGCAACTTCGCCGCTGTCTCCCGAACTTGGTCAACTTGCTTCACCAATTGTCCGCAACTATCCCACGTTCCTGTAATCAAAGTTTGCCGTACTCCTTCAGGCATTGACACAGAGGCTTGGAAGTCACCACAGCGAACGTCCATGGCTTCTAAATCTACCGCTATCGGCGCTTGCGGATTCTCTTCCAGGATTCTCTGTAACTGCTTCACCGTTTCCGGTTCAGCCGTAACACAGGGAACCCCCATTGCCAAACAGTTACCAAAGAAGATTTCCGCAAAACTTTCACCGACAATGGCTTGTATCCCCCATTTTTGCAGGGCTTGGGGCGCATGTTCCCGCGAAGAACCACAGCCGAAGTTGCCGTTAACCACTAAAATGTTTGCCCCTTGATACTGGGGACGGTCAAACGGATGTTGTCCTTTCGCCTGGGCGCGGTCATCGGCAAAAGCTTTGTCTCCTAATCCTTCAAAGGTAACACAGCGCAAATAGCGAGCGGGGATAATTCTGTCAGTATCAATATCATTACCCACAACGGGAACACTTCGTCCTGAGACGGTTTTCACTTGACTCATGGATTCACTCCTTTTTTTCTATAAAAAATATATCTCTATTTTGGCTAAGGGTGAGTTTGGTTGATAGGTTATACCAAATCCACCAAGAGGAGGCGATTGAAATCGCTGCTACACAAACATAGGCGAAGCCTTCCCGAAGGGGAGTCCGCCTGCGCGGACTGGGTTATAACGGGGTTAGCTAACCCAGATTTGGTATTATATGCAAAATTTGTTGGCTCAGATATAGTCAAGATGGCAGATTGCAGAAGGAAAGAAGTAAGATGGTAAGGTAGAAAGAAAGGATAACTGTTTAGACAGACATCTATTCGTTTATCGTTGATTCAATAAGAATTCCCCATAGACTTGTGTCAGGTTACTAATCGAGAAGTCTTCTCAACTCATCACAGGCATGATGTAAGGAAGACAGGGCATTACTATCAAGTCCTTGAGGACAGATTTCCCTTGATAATTTTGTTGCCGAGGCTTTAGCTAAATCGATGCTATCCCATTTTCTAATTGCGGGAGAATTCTTATAATCTGTCGTTTCATCGCAATTGCGTTCAATACTAATATAATAAAACCAGGTTTCAATATTTCTGGCTGGTACAAAAATGGCAATTTTCTCGTTAGGTAATCTTGGGTCTCGATTTAACTTGCCTTCCGGCTCGTCTAATGCTATATGCAAAGAGCGTAATATGTCATTTATGCTATTCGTATCGGCATCAATCATCACGACTATGGCACGATTTTGAAAATTTTTGCGTCTGTAGCTTTTAACCAGAGGTGCATAATGCTTGATAACGAAGTCATTATTATTGTTGACTTTCCTTCCTTTGAGATTAGGAAAATTTTTGATTTTGCGCTCCTCGAATCCACAACAGATAAGATACTGTCTGATGAATCGTTCGTGAGCAATATCTTCGCATAAAATAACGACTTCTGGTTTATGGTCTTTACTCGTCATAAATCCATCCCAGTTCGATTAGTTTAGCCAGTGATAATCCTGTATCTTGTTGGTCGGTAATGGACTGTAGACGTATAATTCCTTCATTGGCTCTCTCAAACCAATAACCAGAACTACTAGCCAAATAGTTAATGAGTGCAGGGTGATGGGAGATTAAAATGGCTTGTCCGTGACTATCTGCACCTGAACATTGATCAAAAAGTGTATTCAGCCAAGGCTGTATTTCCGGTAAGGCGAGATAATTTTCCGGTTCATCAATACACAAGGTATAATCTTCATCCGGCGCACAATATATTAAGGTATAGAGGGCAATCAGAACTCGTTGACCGTCAGATATTTCGCTCAGCTTGTAAGGTTCTTCACTTAACGATGGGAAAGATAATGATAAGATTTTTGCATCTCCAATGGGCTTATTTCTAAACGCATCGAATCCATCAATAATTTCTCTTAGTTTTATGGTCAGATTAAAAATCTTACCTTGCTCGCCAGACAGATAACTATACCAAGCTGCATAATTTGACATGTCCCATGCTGGATGGGTATCTTCCTGACGACTCTCTTCACCCATAGACAAGGGATTGATGTGTACAATAAAAAAATTAGATATCCGTTTTTTAAACCAAGTCAGTTTTTTATTTTCCTGCCTTTCATACACAAAACCTACTACAGAACGTGACCAATCAACAAATGGAAGAAATGCGCCTTGTCGAGTTGGATCATCATTATAGATAGTTGCTTGACCGACAGGCTTACCTTGCTCGATCTGAATACTAAACGTTGAGAGTGGTTGTCCATCAAAGCTTAAAGACTCATGACGCATTCTTGAGGGAAAATAATCTCCTTGATGTTCAATTTCTAGGGAGTAGTTATAGATGCCGCCATTTCCCTTAATTTCCAGTTCAAATTTCTGAATTGAACGAGTCTCCCATCGGGTTAAATCTGAACTTGGAAAAAGGTCTGAAACCTTTATATTGCCGATTATGAATTTTTGGAGTTTTTCAATTACATTAAATACAGTGGTTTTACCCGATCCGTTACCGCCTAAAAGCAGACTGATATTGTTCTCAAGTTTTACCTCAAAGTTGACAAGACATCTAAAGTTATCAATGTAAATTCTAGTCAACATAAAACATATCCTAGTTTAGTCGTGATTTTACCATACAGTTGAGAGTCATAAATCCTATGTAATCGGTTAAATTTATTTACCATTTGATAATATATAATCAACCGATGAATTAGGTTGGGGTGTATGCCTTAACCCAACCTACCTAATATTATCAGCTACTGCCGTTCATCCCTAATTCTCATAGAGAAGGCGATTAAGAATTTCTTGTCCTGCGGGATTGAATACCTGGAGACGAATAATTCTTGGATCATTGGGACGCCATGCGACTTGATACTGATAATCCCCGTTTTGCCAGATATAAAGGCGGCGTTGAGGATTTCCCCGCACTTTTGCACCTCTGAGGATTAGGTTATCGCCAGTTCGTTGATTAGTCCCGTAATACGTCAGGGCGTTGTTGCTATAGTTAATGGTGAGCGACCATTCACCCCCTTGGAAAGTCCCCAGAGGAACCCTCGCTTGGGCGACGACAGGTGTTTTAATGATAAACTCGGTAATTGTAGGCGCAGATAGACCGAGAATGGTAGCAAGCGCGATCGCTCTGATATTCATAGTATTCCCTCCGTTGCTGTAACATCAGCCTGGAACGCAATTTCCGGCTCAAACGGTTCACTATACTTTAATTTCAACCCGTTTTAACTGAGATCTGGCAAAATTGGTAATACACCCCAAATGACTCGCTCGGTGGGCAAGATTCACTAACTCTAATATAAGCGTTTCCCGCGTTATAATACTTGCCCACCCTACATAAAATTGACTTAAGCCGAAGAGCACCAACGTAGAAGCCAGGAAAGAAATTTCCGGAACCTAAAGCTTACTAGTGGCATGACCCACCTTATTTGATGAATTAGATTCGGCTTGTAGTAAGAGAACTTTAGCCTTATCTTTTGTTGGGTTTCGTTCCTCAACCCAACCTACAACCTATTCCACCATTTTAGCTAGGTCACGCCATAAATCTTTGAACCCGTTTTAACGGGTTTTAGCTTTTAGCCAGAACTTTAGTTCTTGGCTGGCTGGCTGGCTGGCTTTATGGCTACTCACAATAATTGTCTAACGTCAGAAACCTTCCCGTTAACCGCCGCCGCTACCACCATCGCTGGACTCATTAACAGCGTGCGTCCCGTAGCTGAACCCTGACGCCCTTTAAAATTACGGTTTGAGGAGGATGCACTAATCTGATCCCCTTGTAACTTATCCGGATTCATCGCCAAACACATCGAACAGCCCGGTTCGCGCCACTCAAACCCCGCTTCCACAAAGATTTTATCCAATCCTTCGGCTTCGGCGTCTTTTTTGACTCGTTCTGAACCCGGAACAACAAACGCCTTCACCCCTTGTGCAACTCGCTTTCCTTTGGCAAATTGAGCAGCTTCTCGTAAATCCGTTAATCGTCCATTGGTGCAGCTTCCGATAAAACAAACATCCACTTTTGTCCCCTGAATCGGCGCACCAGGGATAAGCTGCATATACCGATAGGCTTCTTCGGCGATCGCACGTTCTGATTCGGGTAAGCTATCGGGTATGGGAATCGCTTCATTTACGGCAATTCCCTGTCCCGGTGTAATTCCCCACGTCACCGTTGGCGCAATCTCAGCCGCATCAAAGGTGACGATATCATCATAAACGGCATCGGCATCGGAACGCATACTGTTCCACCATTCCACCGCTTTATCCCAGTCTTCCCCTTTCGGCGCAAAATCTCGCCCTTTGAGATACTCATACGTCACCGGATCGGGATTAATATAACCACATCGGGCGCCGCCTTCAATGGACATATTACACACCGTCATCCGTTCTTCCATCGTCATCTGCTCAAAGGTTGTGCCAGCATACTCATAAGCGTAGCCAACGCCACCTTTGACGCCTAGAGTACGGATGATGTGCAGAATCACATCCTTGGCGTAAACACCGGGAGGAAGTTTCCCGTTAACTTCAATTTTGCGAACCTTAAGTTTAGACAGGGCGAGGGTTTGCGAGGCGAGGACATCCCGGACTTGAGAGGTACCAATCCCAAACGCGATCGCACCAAACGCACCATGAGTCGAAGTATGGGAATCCCCGCAGGCGATCGTCATTCCGGGTTGAGTTAATCCCTGTTCTGGAGCAATCACATGGACAATCCCCTGATTCCCCGATCCAATATTATAGAAGCGAATCCCATAATCCTTACAACTTTGCTCCAACACCTGCATCATCTCTTCGGCTAAAACATCCGCAAAAGGACGCGCCTGATTTTCGGTGGGAACGATATGATCCACAGTCGCCACCGTGCGATCGGGATACAGCACCTGCAATCCCCTTTCCCCCAGCATCCCAAAGGCTTGGGGACTGGTGACTTCGTGGATTAAGTGTAAACCAATAAAGAGTTGAGTTTGACCCGAAGGCAAAGTACCGACGGTGTGGTAGTCCCAAACTTTATCGAATAGTGTTCTCTCGCTCATCTGCAAAAGGTCGTTATAGGATTAAAGATAATCACCAGTCATCTATGGGGATAGATGCTGGAGCCTTCTATTTTATCGCGACTGTAGCATGAATCTGACCATTAAAAGAGCGATCGCATGGTTCCTGGAGGATGTGCGATCGCTCTTAGGTCGAATAGCACTGAAATAAGCATTTTGGGAACACCAAAACCCTTGAGCTACCGTAGGGTGGGCATTGCCCACCAGCATACCAGTCAGTGCCATTCCTCTTAGGTCAGTCTACGCCCCATCAACGACAGCGTAACGCACCAGCGAGGGCTAAGATAGTGAATTGTGGCTTTGCCGAACAAATTCTACTGACCTGACACAGCTAAAATTGTGGGATAGATGTGACCATTGAACGCGCACAACCTGCGCCCCTACGGTTTCTGGATATAATTGTAATTCATCAAATAAGGTGTGCCACGTCACTACTAACTGACTAAGGTTTACAATGCCGGCAAAAGATGCCTTTCATCAGCTTGTTAGAACTGCCCTTGAGCATGAGGGCTGGACAATCACTCATGACCCCTATCGCATCGATTTAGGGTTTGTGGATTTCTATATAGATTTAGGTGCAGAGCGGTTAATTGCGGCAACCAAAGATGGCGAAAAAATTGCTGTTGAAATTAAAACGTTCCTGGCAACTTCGACAATCTCAGAATTCCACATTGCCATTGGGCAATTTATTAACTATCGTATTGCCTTGGAAGAAGAAGAGGCTGATAGACGATTATATTTAGCCGTTCCATTAGAGATTTATAAACGGCTTTTCAAGTATCCATTCATTCAAACTGTGATTCAGCGCAACCAAATCCCTTTAATCATTTATGATATTGACAAGGAGGCGATCGCTCAATGGATAAATTAGATTGGTATCGTCAACTAATTCAGGATTTGCTGAGGGCAAGGGCGAAGTTGCGTTCTCCCAATGATCCGATCAAAAGTCAAACTGTTTTCGATCGAGAATGCGATCACTATCAGCTTGTCAATTTAGGCTGGAAAAATAACAACACTCGAATCTACGGTTGTGCCATCCATGTTGATATCATTGATGGCAAAATTTGGGTGCAACATGATGGCACAGAAGACGCGATCGCCGATCAGTTAGTTGAAAAAGGAGTGCCGAAGCAAGAGATTGTCTTGGCTTATCACGCACCTAATGTACGAAAATATACAGATTTTGCCTCAGGTTAACCTGACGTTCCCCCATAAGCTGCCATAATCTTCGTCTAAACCTTTATTTTTAAGGGGTTCTAATTGTTGCAGCAAGCCCTACCTAGAATCGGACAAAGATCTTGGCTGAAACTTCCGACATATTGGGGTAGGCACTTGATCGTCAATAAATGCTTTGTGCAAATCAATTTTAGTATAAGTTGTTTCCCCACCCTTTATATTAACTGAGACAGTTCCTCCACAACAACTGTTTTTAAACCATCCTTTAGCCGGAAGACGACTTAAATGGATAGGTTCAGAACTGGGCAGATTTTCAGCACATTGTTTGGATAGCTGAGTACACAAAATATGAGCCTCTGGAACCGATACGCTTATCCCCTCTATGATTTCTTCACGAGGATTATTGAAACGATTGCGATCAATTGAAAAGATTATCAACTTAGGCTTTGTAAAATCACATAACTCTTGAGCAAATGCTTTACCATCTGCGCCACCCGGTTTTCCGCCATGATGAGGAAAGACAAGTATATCCGCGCTGATATCAGGTTCGTCCTGTAGCAGATTTTCCAATCCTATTTTGTCAATATCTGCCGCTAATATGGCGACTCGGTGAGAATTATGGACTATGCCAATCACAACAGATATGGAGTTGGAAGTCAATCGCCTCCCTTGTAAATCTCTTCCCCCAGCACCACCGAGGATCAATTCAGGTGTTGGAGCCAGAATTTGTATATCTACTTGACCAATATTTAACGTTCCTGACTTGGTTGTAGTTAATTCCGTTGAAACTACCGTTCCAAAACGTTTTCTGGCATCTTTTAAAGCAATTCGTAGATCCTGCCAAATTTCACTCTTTTTAATGGCATCAGGATTTAAGTGAATATTATGTATCTTGAGATTCTCATCTAATAGCAGATTAACAATACCTGCAATATGGTCTGCATCTGCATGAGAAATTAAAATATGGGAAATGAATTGAATCGATCTATACTCAATAATTTCTCTTAATGTATTGCCATAGGGACAGTCAATAACAACCACACCTTCTGTATCTCGGAGAACAGAACAATTACCGTGACCAACATCTACAATAATAAGTTCAGGCAAGTCCATCATCGTCATCTGGCTCAGGTGCTAACTCAAATTTATCGAAGTATAAATCATCGGCATTATCCGCTCCAATATTAACGTGAGCAAATAGACGGACACCTTTTCTTAGGGCATCAGCTCGAATAGCATCAGGAATCAGTGAAGCTGGAAAACGGACGGCTTTATGGGGATTCCAACCAATAACAAAGGCATCAACCACAGGTTCATTAGATGCTTGGTCAACGTTGGCAATTCTTACTAATGTTCTAGAAGGTTTTCTGGTAATTGGCAGATGACCAGCAAGTTCTTGTTGACAAGCTTCAATTCCTTTGCTGATACTTGACGCATTTGCTTTGTCTCGACTTAACAAGACAGGAATTTTTTGTCTCCATTTTCTAATGGAAAAAGAAGTGTCAATTTCCACAAACTGAGATATCAGTAATGATGGAAATTTCAGATCATACAAGGTGGCAACTAATTCAGCACCCGAAAAATTAGCCAGTCCAGAATTAGTCAAGCGATTATCACAAATAGCACCTTGAGTATTTTCTAAAATAACTGAGGCTAAATCATTGACGTTTGTAAAATGACCCGTGACGACTAAAAAAGGTTCATACCCAGCGTCCTCTACTTCCCAGCCAGTTGCTTCTGCTAATTCTGCTTCATCATCAACTATCGCTATTTTCTGATTAGATTGAATAACTGTCATAACAGCTAACCTCCAACAAGTGGTAGTTCTATGATAAATTCTGCTCCACCTAATTCTCCCTGAGCAATTGCCTGCACTTTTCCTCCCAAGTCAGTCACTGAATCTTTAACTATAGTTAGTCCCAATCCTGTCCCACCTGGTTTAGTTGTTTGACCCGGTAACCAAATGTCATTTAAGTTTATATCTCTAATTCCTAAACCATTATCTAAAATTTTGATCTGCACGTAACTTTCGATAATTTCAGTAACGATCCTTACCTGGCGTCCTTCTGTACGTGAACCTTCTACATTAAAAGCATTAATGGTATTAGTCAAAATATTCGTAATAATCGCTTCTAAGAGAGCCGTACTTCCGAGAATAAAATACTGATTATTAATACTACTTTTTACTACCTCTATTTTGCTGTCTTTAAGAAAAGGAGAAAATAGTTCAAGTATATCATCAATGACAAGGCTAACCTCAACACGACCCGTTTTACGCTTTTCTCGCTTTAATAAATGCAAAGGAAACCTGGAAAAACTCAGTAACGACTTGCTGACTTTATGAAGGATCTCTACTGGTTTTGCAAAAGATTTGAAATATATCTCTCCTGGTAGTTCTTGACCTTTTTTTTCTATTCGTTTAGCGACTTTCTCGATTAACGTGACAGGTTTACCAGACTCATGAGCAAAAACGGCTGCTGTTGTTCCGGCTGTCGCCAGACTTCGATAGAGTTGAAGATCTTCCCGTAGTGCTTTTGTTTCACGCTCTTTTACCTCTTCGTACCGTTGAATTACCTTGCGTACTGTGTCACGGGATTGCTGTGGCACCGCTTTTTCAATAACACTTTCAATATTTCTTTTAGCAGAAATGACATCCCGACTCGATTCTTGTTTGACTATTTGTCGTTTATTTTCAGTTTGTTTAAGCCTCTCTTTTGCCATCCAGTTCAATACATCAATGGCAAAGCGCTTTAGCTCAATAAAAGCTTCATTTTCTATAAAACCTAGTCTATCGGTCTTTTGGATCAACCGATCATCAGGATCATTGACAATTATCCGACCAATAACAGTACTGGTCGAGGGACGTACTTCTGGGTTTCTTGCTCGTGCATAATTTAATTTCAGCCAATCATCTCCTTGGTCGCCATAGGGTTTCACCCGCAAACCCCTGTGGTATAAATGAACATTACCAACTTCTGATAGCCATTCTCTAACCTGTCCGAAAGAAGCTGTTTTTGCAGAGAAATTTTGAGGATTTAGTAAAAATACCCATAACTCAAATTTTGCGGGTACTGTTTTGTAGTTTTCTTGAGAAATATCACTATCCTTTGCCTGAAATAGCAAGTTTTCTTTCCAGTCTAATACGGAGGCTTCTACAACTCCATTTCCATTAACTGACGACTTCAAATGATATTCAGCATCCTTCAAATAAGACTCATTGACTTGTTTTTCAAGATCAGCAAATTCTGGAGCAATCAGCCTAGGGCGGAAAGAGACACGACTATCAAATGGATCTGCCAAGAATAAAAGTTCTCTTGCTAATCTTTTTACCTCTCGCCGACCAAACTTTATACTTAAATCCTGAATGAAAATTTCAGTTCCTTGTGGCGAGTTAGTCATATCTTTTTGGACATTGAAGGAAATGTCTTCCACAACAGATGCTTGCTCAAAATCTTGCCAATTAATAGTCAGAGAATACTCAACTTCAGGTTCATTTTTAGGTCGGGTTTTTAAGTGTACTTTCGACCCTTGTCTCAACGCAGCTAACCGACCTAATCCTTTATCACCAACAGGTAAACGTCCCAGAGCAGTAGGTTCGCGGGCAGCTTTTTTTGACCGACCTAATACAAACCATCCCTCACTAATAGCCGCGAGATCCATACCAATACCGTTATCTGAAATCAGGATGGAACCACCTGTGGTGTCAGTATTGATAAGCTCTACTGTACATTGGGTCGCATCAGCATCATAAGAATTCTTCACCAATTCGATAATTCCTTGGTCAGGATTAGGAATCAGTTCTTCACCTAATCTATTCAGGATATTGGGTGAAAACTTAAAATGCATGATCGTATCGCTGTGATTTGAAAACCAATCGCTCTGTACCTCGTATTGTAAATCATGAAATTTGTCTAGCAGCCTTAGTTCTCCTATGTATTCATATCGAGGAAAGAAAACGCTCTATAACAAGGTGTCATCGCTGGCGAGAGTTCTCTTATCTCAATTATCCGCGATCGCTATAGTGGTATCGAGCTTGGAGAAAATCAATGCGGTCATCACTCACCATATAAACGATGCGATCAGCTTGAGTTAAACGGCGCGACCAGATATTAGCATCCTGATACTTCAATCGTTCAGGTTTTCCTGTTCCTGTAAAGGGATAACGGCTTATCTGTTCTACTAACGATAAAAGCCGGAGTGCAATTTTTCTATTTGTCTGTACCCAGTAAGCCAGATCTTCCAGAAATTGGGAGTCGAACACAAGATCACGTTCTAATCTCTCTTCCTGAGCGGGTTCAGACTGGGGAGGTTCAGATTCTGGATACTCCGATTGAGACGTTTTACGCTTCTTCGCCAAGTCCAAACTCCTGACGTAAATCGTCTATACTGCGAGGCGGAAAAGTCCGCGCCTTGGCACGTTGTATCGCCGCAAGCAGACGCGCTGCATTCTCTGGTGACTGAAATAAATAAGCTGTTTCTATGATGCGGTTCAGTTCGTTGATCGGAATAATCGCGACACTCTCAGAACCATCACGAGTAACAATGACGGCTTCGCGGCTGGCAATAGCCTCTTCATAAATTTTGTCAAAATTACTACACGCTTGGGTGTAGGTTATCTGGCTTTGCATTGTCTTATAGTTGGTCTATTGGTTTAATAAGTTAGGTACAGTTAAACTGTCTCTGATGTGATCTTAGCGTGACTCTCCCACTGAAATCATTTAAGTTAGTGCCATTCAGGTTAAATTTGCTCATTTTTCACTCCAGCCTTATTCAGAATATCATAGAGAGAAGAGATTTTATTCCTCCCTTGACTACGTTGCTTACAGTAAGTGAAAATAATACGTTGCTTTGCACGCGATAACGCTACGAAGAAAGCACAACGAGATTCTTCAGGTTGATTCGGAAAACTCCACCATGCATCGTCGTCCAGCCCAACAAAAATTACAGTATGATGCTCTAAGCCCTTACTTTTATGGATAGTCATAATTGGCACTGAGTCATAACCTTCAAAATCGCCTAGCACTGCATCCCAGTCCCTGCCTTGAACTATTTCGCAACTCCGAAGCAGTTGATCAATAATTTTTTCACGTAACTCTTCGTATCTGTTCCCTTGCTGATATTCGGGGTAAATAAGCTTGATGGTATAGCGCTTCGCGCTGGTGTAGTTACAAGTTATAATCAAGAATGTACAACCAAGAGAGTGGATCTACTAGCCATGGCGATCGCTTATAGTCAAAAAATACGAATACGTGCATTGGAGCTGATAGGGAATGGTGTGTCAGTCAGTCAAGTGAGTCGGGCATTTAAGATTAGTCGCCCAACTCTTTATAGATGGAAAGAACAGCGGGATAAAACGGGTTCTACCGCTCCCTTAAAAAGCCAACCACCCGCTCAAAAATGTGTGATAAAAGACTGGAATAAGTTTAAAGAATTAGAGAAAAGCCAACCCGGACAAAACTCAAAAAGAATTAGCTCAACTGTGGGGGAATGTCAGCCATCATACAATTAGTAGAGGATTCAAGAAAATTGGCTACACTCGTAAAAAAAAACTTATGGCTATCAGGAGAGATGTGAAGACGCCAGATGCGAGTTTAAACAAAAACTAGCCAAATATAGACTAAAACAGGTAATATACATAGATGAAAGCGGAATCAACAATAATGAAAGCTATCCATAATGATGGAGCCAAAAAGGGGAAAGATTATATAGTATGCGACCCGGGAAACGCCAAGATAGACTAAGTATTATCGGCGCTTTATGTGACGGTAATTTTGGCTCTTCTAGAGTAATTATGATAAATTACCTGTAAAGAAAAACAAATAATTGAAATATTTTTACACTCAAAGTTGCTTTGAGTTCCTGCTGTACATTGATTTGAGGTCAGCTTTTATGATATAAAGTATTCTGAAAATGAACAGCAAAAATCAAAGATTAATACTATGCCATCTAACTCCCTTTTATTTTTCGTTACAAAACTTATCAAGTTTGAGGGTTTTAAAGCCACTAACTATTGGTTTATAACCGAAAATGAAATCTTAATTGAATTAGCGAATAAATCCAATAAAGCCACCTGTCCTTATTGCCACAAATCAACTGATAAAATACATCAATCTCATCAATATAGA
>NZ_JAVJTO010000041.1:0-20622 GCF_040220235.1 Coleofasciculus sp. B1-GNL1-01 | reverse complement strand
ATGGTTAATGGGCAAACATGTCGAGGTGTGATTAGTTGTCGTTTTGGCACAAAAACATGGGGAATGTACACCGTTAGATCGAGACGATGTCGCGATTGGTTCGTAGTCTAAACAGCCAATTGCCTCTTCCGATAAAGCCTTACTAGGATGCACGGTACATTTGAGGCGATAATCTCCTGTAAAAAAGGCACAGTGGCGACAAGGAACTTGATGTAATCGCTTGAAACATTGATCACTACAAAGGATGGATCTGTTGCGAACACTCAGAACACAAACCCAAAAATTAGACTGTGTGATAGTAGACTTTTATTACCGTTACTTGGTAAGACAGTTGTTCAGCATTTGGATCAACAAAAGAGCCTCAAGTTTACGTCCAATCAACACCAGTTCATTTTTAGGAGCTGTTGTCCATTCACTATCATCCATGGTGAATCGCTTGCCAATCAGTTGAAATAGATGTCGCTTGGGGCTTTCGGCAAACCAGAGAACGCCTTTAGCGCGAAATACATTATTCGGAAGTTGATAGTCAAGAAATTGTTGAAATTTTTTGAGAGAGAGAGGGCGATCTCCTTTAAACGATACTGCCATAAACCCATCATTTGCCAGATGTGTTGATGGTTTAGCGTCTGAATTCGCCAATGCTTGCGTAGAGGAACCTGACTCTGCCAAGCTAGTATCTAAAATCAGTGATAGTGGAGCTTGACCATACTCACATCGGATGATTCTTGCACCTTCTTTCAGAGAACAAATGTGAGCTTCTATCTGGGAAACATGATCTTCTGAAACTAAGTCAACCTTATTCAGTAGGATTATGTCTCCGTAAAAGAGTTGCAGGTTAGCCACATGGCTGTTTAATCCTTCAGACGTAAAGGTTTCTACATCAACAACAGTGATCATCGAGTCGAATTGTGTCAGATCTCGCAGTTCTGTTCCTAAAAATGTTAGCGCGATCGGTATCGGCTCAGCAACACCTGTTGTTTCAACAATCAAATAATCTACTTGATCTTGGCGGTCTAAAACTCGATACACGGCATCCGCTAAATTATCGTTAATCGTGCAGCATATACAGCCATTGGTCAGTTCAATCATGTCTTCTTCAACAGCGATTAACAACTGGCTGTCAATGTTGATATCGCCAAATTCGTTGACTAAAACAGCAACTTTATAATTTTCAAAATTCTGCAATATATAGTTCAACAGCGTTGTTTTACCGCTGCCCAGGAAGCCTGTAATGACAGTTACAGGTAGTTTTTTTGGGAAGCTATCGGTGTCTATCATAAATCAACTAAAACCTAACAAATTAAACGGGAAAGATTCTACTGAAACAATCGGGTTTCCCTTTGGCGGTATCGCCGGAGAAAATTGATGCCCAAACTGGCAAGATAAGCGATCGCGGCGCACAGCACAATCGTGGCACCAGAGGTAAAATTGAGGACGTAGGAAAGCCACAATCCGACTGTGGTAAAGATCATACACAGCAGACTAGCCAGTAGCATCATTTTCTTCAAGTCCTTGACATACAGATTCGCGATCGCGGCAGGCATAGACAGCAGGGCAATCAGTAAAATTACGCCCACCACCTGCATCAGCATCACCACCGTCAGCGCAATAATTCCCATCAGCATCAGGTAAAGCCCATTCACGGGTACATTCCGCACTGTGGCAAAGGTTTCGTCAAAGGAGATCGCCAATAACTCTTTGTAAAACAGCACGACCAAAATGACGATCATTATATTTAGCGCCAGCATAATCCAGAGATCGCGTCTAGGAACAGAGAGAATACTACCAAATAAATAACTCCTTAGATTTGCCGTATAGCCCGGTGTCAAATCAACAAAAATTATCCCAATTGCCATACCAATTGCCCATAACATACCAATGACAGTATCTTGTCGCAACTGAGTTTTACGCTGCACCCAGCCCATTGTCAACGCCGCCATCAGACTGAAGGCGCTTGCCCCTAGCACTGGATTAAATCCCAAGAAAAATCCCATACCCACACCCCCATAGGCGGCGTGGGCAATGCCTCCAGCGATAAACACAATCCGATTGACTACCACAAAGCTGCCAATAATGCCACTGGCAATGCTAATCAACAGCCCAGCTAATAGGGCATTTTGCATAAATTCTTGCTGTATAACTTCCAGCATAAGCGAAATCAAAATTATTTCCTTGGGTCTCGGCTATTCAGGTTTTGAGTTAGGTCGATTTTGACGGATGCGTGGCTAATGTTCGCGGCACAAACCGATTGTGAATCACCGGTTCTACTGATTCTCCGTAGGTCTGTTCTAGCATTTCATTCGTCACCTGACTATCACCGTGGTAATACAGCCGTTGGTTCAAACAGCCGATTGTTTTAACGTAAGAGGATACCATGCCAATATCGTGAGAAATTATCAAAATTGTCACACATTCATTCAGTTGCCGCAGCAATTCATAGATGGCTGTAGAGGCTTTACTGTCTAGACTGGTAGTGGGTTCATCAAGCAGTAGAATCTGAGGTTCTGTTGCTAACGCCCGAGCAATATAGACTCGTTGGCACTGCCCGCCAGAAAGCTCACTCACCGGGCGATCTTTTAAATCCAGCAAGTCTACCTGTTGTAATGCCTGTTCTACCTTCTCATCATCCTTACGATTAAAATGTCTCAATAAACGACCTTTGCCCAAACGTCCCATCCGCACAACATCCCAAACATTAATGGGGAAACTGCGGTCAAATGTCATCACCTGTGGAACATAGCCGATATAACGACGACCTTGCCGAATCGAACGTCCGAGAATTCTCACCCGTCCCTGTTGAGGTGACAATAATCCTAATAGTACCTTGAATAGGGTAGTCTTACCGCCTCCATTTGAACCAATGATACCGATATAGTCCAATTTATTGACCGAAAGATTGATATCGTGCAAAATCGGTTCTTTACCGTATCCTGCCCAAAGGTTTTCGATCGTAATCACGACTTCAGATGTAGTTGATTGTGCCACAGTGATACCATTACTCTCTTTTAAATTAGGCAACAAATACCCCTTTTGCTATCGCCCGGATGGGTCAGATATGGCGCAACATCAGGAAACATGGGTATGATAAAATTAGTAATCGATAGGGGCAAAAAGCTGAGTGTCATTCGATGCAAAAAAAGCCAATAATGAGCGACTATTTGCTAATCACAGCGACAAGGTGAGGGGTGACAACTAAAAGGGCGGTTGGATCACCCAGAACATCTTTAAATGTGTTAGATACTTTGCTCATATTGCTCATCCAGTCTTCAGCCAGTGGATCGAGTAAAATCACTTCTCCACCAATTTCATTGGCAATTGTTTTAGCGTTCCTGGTGCTAAATTGAGGTTGAGCAAAAATAACTTGAATATTGTCTGCTTTAGCTTTAGAAACCAGCTTGGACATTTCTGCCGCACTGGGTTCATTGCCTCCAACTTCAATGGGAACCATTTCCAAATTGTAGGCACGAGCAAAGTAGCCCCAAGCCGGATGGAAGACCATGAAGGTTCGATTCTCAACCCCAGAAAGGGTTTGCTTAATGTCTTGATCCAGTTGCTCTAGGTCAACAATGAAGGCATTTAGGTTCTCTTGATAAATCTGTTGACGGCTGGGGTCAAGTTCGACAAGGGCTGCATAAATGGTTTGTGCTTGTTCTTTAACCAGGGGGGGTGATAGCCAAATGTGAGGATCGGGATTGGCTACGGTTTCGGTTTGAGAACTAGCCTCCTGATCATGCTGGTGTTCGTCGGCGTCACTGTGGTGATGGTGTTCTTCACCGGAATGGGAATGTTCCGCCGCCATAGGCATTCGGTTAACTCCTTCGGTCAAATCCACAACTTTCATCTCCGGATTCCCAGAACGAATGCGCTCCCACCAGGCATTCTCAAAAGGAACCTGGATGCGGGCATACGCCTCTGCATCCGCTAAATTTTGTAGCTGTTGGGGTTTGGGTTCATAGGTGGCTGGACTCGCACCAGGCGGTAACATGACGGTGACATTGACATATTCACCACCAATCCGTTCGACAAAATATTTTTGCGGTGGAATACTCACAACCACGTCAAGCTGGTTCTCTGAGATGTTAGAGTCAGAAGATTGAGCCGATTCGGTTGTTTCATTCGTTTGAGTTTGTCCACAACCGACTAAAGACACGATTCCTAACGCCAGGATTGTGGTAACTAGACGGCGATAATTTGGCATGGGTTAGTCTCCTTTGCTGGATTGATAGCAGGTTTGACTTTGGTAACGCTCATTTTTGATAATGATAATCATTATAATCACAGATGACAATTTTGTCGTCGGTAAAAAAAGGTAAGTAGCGGATAAACAGCCGATTGCTGGCGGATTACAAATTCGTGAGTAACCGAGCTTTGGTGAGAATCAAGTTCCCAGCTCTGTTGAATTAGTCTAAACTCCAGAGATTAGGAAAATTCTCCAAGAGTTATCCTTGTCTCCAGTCACCAATCACCAGTTTATAAACGTTTTTGACGATTCCCTAAAAAAGCGACAACACCCAATCCCACCAATGCGAAAACCGTGCTGGGTTCAGGAACAGGTGTGGCGCGGAAGCCATAAAATTTGCCGTCAGCATCTTGATAGCGTCCAACAATCACTCCGGCATCATTAATGTCCAGCACCCGAGTTGACAAGGCATTGGGGAAGACCAGTTCCTGAAATTGCCCATTGTTCCAAATAAACGAGTAAGAATTTCGCCCTGTTTCCGGCAGGGTAAACACGCCGATGATAGAATCTTTATTGTTAATGCCAGAGGGTCTAGTTCTGTCTGCTCCGGGAATGTTGAGTTGGGTGAGTTGCTCCCCTTCCAGAAGAAAACCATGGGTGCCATTGGTATCATTAAAATGACCAGTAATCTTGCCAGCGTCATTGATTCCCCAAGGGAAAATCTGACTCGCCCCAGCAATCGTAATCGGGGTGACATCATCAGGACTTAGGGTTGAGAAGTCATCGGCATTTAACAGAAATCCATGCACCTCATAAGGATTCCAGAAAAGATCGGTATAGTAGAACCCAACAATCTGCCCTGCATTATTGATTGAAGAGAACTCCACGTCTGGGAAATTATTGCCAGGGAACAGATCCGGAGTGTAAAACTGACTGCTGTTATATATGTAGGGTTCTGTCTTGAGAAAGGAGTCGTCGCGGAAGGAGTACCCCACGATAGTACCCGCATCGTTCATGTCCCATACCGCAGTCGCGTAAGATCCAGGCGGGTCAAAAAATGTTGTTTCTCCATCGCTATCCACAAAGAAACCTGTTGCAGGACCGTTTTCTGCTTTTTGTCCGGCAATTTGCCCAATATTGTCAATCGCGTTAACGGTAACGAATGTAGCACCAGGGATATCGAAGCGCTCGTACTTATACCCAGTCGCTAGGGAGATTGCCGCAGCAGGTGAGGTAGCCGCGATCGCTAATGCAGATAAGGTAAGGGACGTGAGGCTAACGGGGACTGTACTGGTCATGGTCATGCACTGGCTTTGTATGAGATTGATAATCATTATCTCATACAATCTGAAACTAATCTGGATATTGCGGTTTTGTCACTCAACTTGAGCGATCGCCCCCAGTCAGGGAAACAAAACTTTGTTTTTGATAATTGTTATCATTCTCATTTTTGTTTATACTCTGGAGACAGCAAAACCATGGGTTTTACCCAAAGGAGAATCTCATGTCGAATATCGACATCATCCGCGCTTGGAAAGACACAGACTATCGTGAAAGCTTGAGTGAGGCTGAGAAGGCGCAGCTTCCAGAGAATCCAGCCGGATTGATTGAACTGGCAGATGAAGAGATGTCATCCATGGCTGGCGGTGCGCTGAACGTGCTGGCGCACGGTACGTCTCATGAAGAAACCTGCCACACCGATTGCGAACATTGTGGGGAAGCAACCCTGAGTTTGTAAAACTAGTGATGTATTATCAGCGTCAAGTACTAATTATAACGAATAGGTTGAGGCAGGATTTTGGAGCAAAGCGTGATGAATCAGGGGTTAAAGGGAGTAGCCTGGTATCAGGCACTGACATTGAGGGAACGGATTGCAGCGTTAGACACACTGGAGCCTTCAATTGATCAGGAATTTGACGAGGCTTTGGCAGAGCGTCGATGGCAGCGATGGCGATCGCAAACCCCTTTTCCCATAGATTCCTACTATACTCAACGATTAGCAATTGATGGACTCACCCCTGAATCCTTTCGCTACCTTTTAGGTGAATCGATAGCCGCATTACAACAGCGTTCCCCGACTCCACCCGATTGGTTAAACGAACTAGAGAACGCCTTTTCCCGTACCGAACCCCCCAAGATCAAAATCATCCCGCCTTCCCAGTTACCACCCGGTAAAGAGTCATCGGGTTTCCTCTATGCCATTGAACCCCTAATTAGCCAAGGCATTGAGCGCCTAGACGTTGGTATCCAATCCCTACTCAAGAAAACCCAATCCAAAACCCCCTTTGACCCCAACACAATACACGAAATTTTCTATCAGCATTTGCCCCAGTCATTGCTCCAGATGTTGAACCAAACCCTGATATTAGAACTCAACATTGCTCGTTTGCAAGGGCTGTTGTCAGGCAATACTCCGAGAGAGCGATTTTTAAGCTTCTTAGAACGAATCTATCAACGGGATGTCATGCTTGGTATCTTACAAGAATATCCCGTTTTGGCAAGACAATTAGTAACTTGTATTGAACGCTGGGTTAAGGTTAGCCTGGAATTTATCCAGCGTCTGTGTGCTGATTGGGATGAGATTTGCACGACGTTTTCTCCCCACACCAATCCCGGTGTATTGACAGAACTAAAACCGAATACAGGGGATAGTCACCGAGGGGGGCGTTCTGTTGCGATCGCTAAATTTAGTTCTGGCTTCCAGATTGTTTATAAACCCAAATCCCTAGCCATAGATGTCCATTTTCAGGAACTCCTCACTTGGCTCAATCACCGAGGAAATCACCCAGCCTTCAAAACTCTCAACATTCTCAATCGTGGGAGTTATGGATGGGTAGAATTTGTCACCGCCCACAGTTGTCACTCCCCAGAAGAGGTTCAGCGTTTTTATCAACGAATTGGCGGCTATTTAGCGTTGCTGTATGCCCTAGAAGCCACAGATTTTCATTCGGAAAACTTAATTGCCGCCGGGGAGCAACCTATTTTAATTGACTTAGAATCCCTATTCCACCCCCGCCGCACCACTATCAGTACCACCCCTTTAAAAGAATCGGTATTTATGGCAAGCCAACAACTGGCTTACTCCGTTTTGCGGGTGGGATTACTGCCAAATCGTCGTTGGACAAGTCACCAATCAAAAGAACTTGACAAAAGTGGCATCGGTAGTCAGCCCGGTCAGACTGTACCACGACGGATTCGGTCTTGGGAAGGAGTGGCTACGGATGAAATGCGAGTCGTTCGCCAGCAAAGGTTGCTGCAAGGCGCTCAGAATCAACCGCATCTGCTGGAGACTGAGGTGAATGTTTTAGATTACGCCGAGGAGATTGTTACTGGATTTACCACCATTTATCAGGATTTGGTAAAATACCGCGATGAGTTCCAGAACCGTTTAACTCACTTCGCTGAGGATGAGATACGTGTCGTTTTGCGTCCCACCCGGACTTACGCCGCCTTACTAGCCGAGAGTTTCCATCCCGATGTGTTGCGAAATGCCCTAGAGCGCGATCGCTGGTTTGATAAGCTCTGGATTGAAGTCCAGCATCTTCCGGATATTGCCAAGGTTATCCCAACGGAACGGCAGGAGTTATGGCAGGGGGACATCCCCATGTTTACGAC
Organism: Coleofasciculus sp. B1-GNL1-01; assembly: GCF_040220235.1. Taxonomy (NCBI): domain Bacteria; kingdom Bacillati; phylum Cyanobacteriota; class Cyanophyceae; order Coleofasciculales; family Coleofasciculaceae; genus Coleofasciculus; species Coleofasciculus sp. B1-GNL1-01. The sequence goes on along the minus strand of NZ_JAVJTO010000041.1, from coordinate 12,827 downwards.
TCGTCCCAATTCCCGCGATGTGGTTGGCAGCAATAACCAAATCTTCGCTAATTTTTTTGAGCGATCAGGAATGGAACAGGTAGTCTATCGCCTTGAGCAGTTAGATGAACGGGATTTAGAGCGACAAACCTGGTTTATCCGCGCTTCTGTTTCCACGTTAGCGATGGCACAGGAGGGTGTTGGTTGGCAAGGATACCCACAATTTGAGCCGCAGACAAGGTGCGATCGCGAACAACTTCTAGCGGCGGCTTGTCAGATTGGCGACAGGTTAGAGTTATTAGCCCTCCGTAGTCACGAGGATGCAACTTGGCTGGGTTTAACTCTAGCAGGGGGTTCCCATTGGACGCTGGCTTCCTTAACCTGGAGTCTCTACGATGGCTTGCCTGGGGTAGCTTTATTTCTTGCCTATTTAGGAGCGATTACCCAAGAAAAACGCTACACTCAACTCGCTCAAGCTGCTTTCAGAACTCTAGAGCATCAAATTCAACAGGGTCAATCATTAATTCCGACGATTGGTGGCTTTAGTGGGTGGGGAGGGGTAATTTATACCCTGACTCATTTGGGAGTACTGTGGGAGCAACCCGAACGGTTAACCGAGGCGGAGGAGTTGATCCATTCCATCCGGGGAATGATTGAAACCGATGAGTATTTTGACTTAATTGGTGGTGCGGCTGGATGTATCGCCAGTTTGCTAGCCCTCTATCATTGCTTTCCCTCAGATGCCGTTCTGGCTGCGGCAATTGAATGTGGCGATCGCTTGATTGCCACGGCTCAACCCCAAGAACAGGGCGTCTGTTGGATTCACAATACTCAACAATTCCAAACAACAGGATTCGCCCATGGTGCAGCAGGCATCGCTTGGGCATTGCTTGAATTAGCAGCACTGACCCATGAGGAACGTTTTCGGAAAACGGCTGATGCTGGAATTGCTTATGAACGGAGTCAGTTCTGTCAGGGATTGCCAATCTGGTGTAATGGCATCTCAGGAATAGGATTAAGTCGTTTGCGTTCCCTCAACCATAGGGATGATGCCGAAACTCGTGCAGAAATTAACAGGGCGATTAACATCACCCTCGAACGGGGATTTGGTTTAAACCATTGCCTCTGTCACGGCGATTTGGGCAATCTAGAACTCTTATTACAAGCCCGTGAAATCCTGAAAGAGGGGCAGTGGGATGAGCAGATTCATCGCATTACCGCCATGATTTTAGAAAGTATCAATCAGTATGGCTGGCGTTGTGGAACGCTATTGGGTGTTGAAACACCGGGGTTAATGATGGGATTGGCAGGGATTGGTTACGGACTCTTGCGATTAGCGGAACCTCAGCGCGTTCCCTCAGTGTTGCTGTTAGCACCTCCTTTTATACAGAGAGTCGAGCGAGACTAAATTTAGTTAAAGCAGGCACAATGCGATCGCTTGCCATTCTCGCGCCAGAGAGATTTCGCGGTAGAAGCAAATAAAAGTGATATCAAAGGGGGTTTAGGTCAGTGCATTGCTCAAATGGTAGGAGCGCAACGCTTTAATGAGTTAGTTTGATAAAAGACATGAAAATCCACTGGAAGCTTGTTGCGATTCTTGCTTTTGCGATCGCGCTCTCACCTGTTCCTGTCCTTGCTAATGCAGGAACACCGTTGATGTGGACTGGATTGGTTCACCTTTTTATTGGCAATGCGGTTATTGGTATTGTCGAAGGAATCCTGCTTTCAAAATTCTTTCACACGCCGCGCTCAAAATCAATTAATCTCCTCGTTGTCGCTAATTACGCCTCGGCTTGGGGAGGAATGTTATTGATACTAGATCGGCTATCTCCTATTCCAAGCATTACTATTGAAAATATTCATATCTGGCTCTGGCTCTTTGTGACCTTTGCCTTTATCCTCACATTATTCATCGAGTATCCATTCTTTTGGTTCCTACTTCAGAAACAGCAAAAAGCCGTTCAAAATGCTCTCAAATCTACAATCATTATTCATGGTATCAGTTACCTCCTATTATTAGGTTTGTATGGGCTGAACAGCCAGACCAGTATGTTAACTCAGCTTGATGTGATTTCAGTCAAACAGCTACAACCAAGCGAAGAATATGTGCTATATTTCATGACCTCTGATGGTCAGCAAGTCATTCGGTCAAACCTTGACGGCACGAGTCAAGAGAGTATAAAAGATGTGATGGCTACAGATAGAAATGGCAGGCTCTGTGTAGGCAAAAATGAAGCAGGGAAGTTTGAACTATTGGTTAATTCCAAGGCTATCCTTTCCGATTTTGCCTCTGTTGCCCCGACACCCGAACCGCCCGAATGGTACAATTGTGCCCCCAATCCTTTTGGAGCCGTCCCCAAACTTACTGAAAATACCAATTGGGAATATCGGACTGTCGTTTGGGCGGCGGGAGGGATTATGGGTAGCAACGAGAAAGAGAACTTAAAAATCCAATTCTCCCTGGAGACACCCTTTGCATTTTGGAGTGTCCAGAATGCGACTCACCTCGCCGGAGATTTTGTTGTATTTCAGCTTGGTGACGATCAGCTTTGTATCCTCCAGCCTCAAGAAAAAAGAATAGCATTGATTGCACGGGGAAAAGAACCAGTTGTTGTAAAACCCAAACTATCAGACTAGGCGATGGAGAAAACTCTAATCGATACAAAAATTCCACTCCTCATTAGGAATTTAAATTATGAAAAAGTCCATCCTCCTCCAATAATCAATAACCTAAATAAAGATTTTTCATGAAATGACTTGTAAAACGTCTATGAAATCTCCAGTTCTTGTTCGACAGCATAGTATAGAAAGACTTGTCGGCGGCGGAGCCGATTACCTAGTGTGGAAAGAGGAATTTAATATTGTAATCACCTTAAATTTTTATTAACTTTAGAGTCGTTCAGCATTTTGCAAGAATGACCCAGAAGAGATAGTATCAAGTCCTCTCTGGGTCAACAGTTTAACAAAATTAGTCAGCCTTGATCGCATCAGTACTTCTGTAGAGTACATAGCGCGGCAATGGCATCAAAGAGTGTGCCACGGATTGCCACAGAGAGTGCATCCCCCCGACACCGAGGAAAGCTCTTCATCCGTCAGTTCAATCACTTCCACTGGATTTTCTGGCAACAGTTCCTTCTCTTCATCGCTCAAACTGGCGCGGTAGTCTTCATCCTTCCACGCACGGATAATATCGGCGTTAGACATATACAGCCTCCATTGGCTATAGATATTTATTTGGCTTTTCGCCACTAAAGTAAGTATAGCTAAAAATGATAATCATTATCATTTTGATTTATTATCTAACTGAATGATAATGATTATCAAAACTGATGCTAATCTCAATGAGGACATCATCTGCAAAATGCGATCGCACTATCACAGACTCAAATCAGCATGAAAGCCGTCAATCAGTTCTTACATCAACTGAAACAAGACCAAAAACTTCGAGAAGAATCAAGGAGTCAAAAAATCCAGATGATCTCCAGCTTTGGAACGTAGAACTTCTGGACTTCCTTGAAGTTTTACCTGTCCTTCTTCCAAGAAGACAATCCAATCGGCACGGTTGATAACCCTGGGGCGATGACTAATCAGAATTGTGGTTTTTCCTTGACGGTGGGTGAGGAGTCGATCGAGGACTTCTGTTTCACTCACTGGATCGAGACTCGCTGTAGATTCATCTAAAATCAAGATGGGTGGGTCAGTGACAATACCTAATGCGATCGCTAATCGTTGCCGTTGTCCTCCTGAAAGATTAGCGCCGAATTCTCCTAAAATAGTTTGATATTTGTTGGGAAGTTTGCTAATAAATTCATCTGCTTGAGCAATCTGACAGGCTTTAATAATTTCCTCAAAGCCAATCTGAGGATTTCCCAGAGTAAGATTATCAATAATTGAGCGACTCCAAAAGTGAGCTTCTTGGGGAATTAGAATAATCTGCTTTCTAATGCAATCGAGCGAGAGGTCTTGTAAATTGTAATCATCAAGGCGAATATTACCAGATTGGGGCAGATATAACCCTGCAATTAGTTTAGCTAGGGTACTTTTACCGCAGCCAGATTTACCAATTAAGGCAATCCCTTTTCCCCCAGGAATGGTAAGAGAAAAGTCTTGGAGTAACTCCACTCTACCTGTGTGATGAAAGTTGAGATGAGTGCAGGTAATCGTGGCATTACCAGGAATTTTGACCCTCGGCTTGGGAGTAGTGTCTTGAACTTCAGGTGTAGAATCAATCACATCCATCAAGCGCTGAATGGCAGTTTGAGTAAAGGCGAATTGATTCACAAAACTTAGAATTGTTGTAATTAAAATCAGGCAATTTCGGTTCATTGCATTAAACGCTAACAATTGCCCGATGCTTAAGGTTTGAGCAAAGACTAAACTACTCCCAAACCATAGCAGAATGGTTTCACCACTGAGAGAGACAAACCCAGAAAATACATTATTGACAATAGCCATCTGTAGGGTATTGAAGGTGAGGGTTGCTTGTCGTCCATAGCGAATCTGAAATTCTTCAAAAAATTGAGGGGCGGCATTTTTTGTTTTCAGAGTGATTGCCCCTTTGAAGGTTTCAATTAACAAACTTTGGTTTTCTGCGATTAAGGCTAATAGATTGCGGATTTTTTGCTGAATCTTGGGCAGCAATACTACAGTAGATAGCGTCATGATGACAGCAATAGCTAAAGCTATCATCAAGAGTTTAGGGCTGTAAACAAGCATGAAACCCAGGGAAACTAAGGCAATAAAAAATTGGCTCGGTAGAATAATTCCGGCTTGAGAAATAAGTTAATTAATGGCTTGAATGTCTCGCAAGCGGCTAATAATTTCACCACTCCGATGAGATTCGTAGTAAGGCAGGGGTAAACTCAGAATAGTACGACCAAATTCTAGGACTAAATTTAATTCCAGCCGTTGAGCAAAATGAGCCACTAAGTTGGATTGAATCAATTTAAAGATACTGCTAATGAGATGCATTACCAAAACAGCAATGATGACACCATTGAGCAGGTAAATATCCCCTCGAATCAGCACATCATCAGTAAGAATTTGCAGTAAGAATGGAGATGTAAGCGAAAGTAGCCCTAAAACAAAGTTTAGTAATAAGGCTTCAGCTAGAAGAGTCCGATAGTTCCAGAATTGTTGGAAGAAGCGATTAAAACTACCAACTTTGTTTCGATCATCGGGTTGGGTTTTAAAGTCAGAACGTGGTTCTAGTAAGAGCATCACGCCATTAGTCCAGCCAGACAGTAATTCTTGGCGAGATAAATAGCGCATCCCCACGGCTGGATCGGCTATAGCATACTTGTTTCCCTTGCGTCCATACAATACAACCCAGTGATTCCCTTTCCAATGGATAATTCCGGGTAATGGCACAACTTTTTGATCGATCAGTTCTAGGGGTGCTTTAACACCTCGTGCATCGAATAAAAGCGCTTTTGCCCCTTGTCGGAGGTTGAGTAATGTAGTACCCAGTGGTCCTGTTCCTGCCACTTCCCGAACCCGATTGATGGAAAAAAAACGCCCATAATATTTAGCAATCGCAGCCAAACAAGCCGCACCACAATCTTCTTCGTTATGCTGTAAAACAACCTGGTATTTCATGCCCATTTTGGATTTGGTTCCATCAGTCTAAAATGGTGTTGGGAGGGGAAAGCACCAAGATGGAAGGAATTTTTTGAGGTGCAGCAAGACGCAGCAATCCGTAACCAATGCCTGCCAAACCAGTCATTAACCCTAGTGTTTCAACTCCTAATGGTAGTCCGCAACGCCAACCCTGCTGGTGAAGGCTTTCTAGGATACTGGCAGTAAGACGAGTAACTGAAGAATGCCAAGTTGAATAATTAGGGGTTTGACTCGCTTGTAAGAGAAATTCTAGATTGCCCAGCATCCCGTTACACAACGAGTGATTTCCACAAAAGCCATGAGCAAGCGTTGTTTCTAAGGCAGTATTAATCTCCAGGGGAATTTGTGCGTCGTCCAAGTGTTTGAGGGAATGTAATCGTGCTAGTCCAATTCCAGGGGCACCATGACTCCAGGCAACGCTAAATGTATCTTGCTCTCCAGCCGAATTTAACCAATTTTTAGCATCAGGAGAAAAGAGACTGCGCTCATAAGTTATTGCCGCAACTGCTGAAGAGCGAAAACGCTCCTCTCCGGTTAATGTGGCTAATTCCAACAGCGCCCAAGCCATCCCTGCTGCACCGTGAGAAAATCCAGTTAGGGCGTTAGTTCCGTCTTCAGGCATCCAAGCTCTACCCTGTTCCATCGGTTGATTTTGGGATATTATGCGATCGCCACATTGAATCGCAACGGCTTTAATCCGCTCATCCGGAATACAGTGATATAGAGCTACCAACACCCCAATACAACCCGCAACCCCGCCGATGACATCCAGGTGATTATCATTCTCAATCAATTTGGGCAGGATATCCACCCACTCCAACGCTTGATTCAACAATTCGGATTGACGCCACAAACTCCCCAGATGCGTCAGGGTGTAAATCAATCCTCCCCACCCATCAAAGGCACCAATGGAGGTAATAATAGAGCGATCGTACTCGACTTGACGTTGTAATGTGAAGAAAGCTTGTTGAGCCAGTCTTGTATAGCGTGATTCTTGAGTAACTTCTCCCAAATAGGCAAAAAATAAGGCAATTCCAGGGATACCATCAAACAAACTCCATCCTAAAGGCGCAACAGTCCAATGGTGTTTATCCATAAGTTTGATGCCAATCCAACTCGCCATTTCTCCATCGCGTAACGCCAATGACTCCAAGCGTTCAGCAATCGCACAAGCGGTTTGTAAAAGTTCTGAATTTAAGGTTTCTTGCTCAGGAATGGTCTGAATTTCAGGCAAAGACACACTTACCCATTCTACTGCCTCAGCTTTCATTCCTAGAGTAGAAAGAGAACTCTCGATTAACCTCACTTGCCACGCTAAATCTTCTGGGTTCAACTGTTGTATACGATGCTGCACCTGTTCCATCCCTGATATCTCAAAAAAATCAGGAATTCGCTTTTGTTCATTCAGCCTAAGTTCGCGGGAATTGGGGTAGGTGGTGAATTTAGGAATGTCTCCCTGCCATAATGATTCCTGTTCTGCTTTGATTAGCTGTGCCAGATAAGAGCGATTTTCCACATCCACCCACAGGCGATCGAATAAGCGATCGCGATTTAAAGCATCCCGTAAAACATCCGGATGGAAACTCTCTCGCAATAATAAAGCATAGGTTCGACTTTCACGCAAAACCACACGCACTTCATCCGAGGCAAAGCGAGTTAAAAGTCCATCCTGTGCTAATAATTCATCCTGGTGTTTCATCAAAAATTGATATATCGTTGTAAATCCGGTGATGATTGACTCTTTGTAGTCTAAAACATTCACTTGTGCTTCATGCAAACGCGGTCGATTTTTGCTTTCTGGTAGGGGGATTTGCTGCCGAGTCATTCGCATTTCATCAGTTCCTTTTTCCGCCAAAGTAAGGATACGTTCTGGCATGATTTGACCATCGGTTGCGCCAATTCCACTCACTTCAATCCCCGCCGATTCCCCCTGTCTCCATAACCGCTGAGGCAGTAAGCCAATGCGAAACACAGACTGAGCCATTCGCTGATTTGCTATAAAAATTGCTTCGGGGGAATTGGGTTCAATTTTACGAGGCTGGAATAGGGTTTCCAAATCAATGGGCATGGGATGTTCCCCCGATGCAATTAAGTTTTCTAAGTGAAAGTCTGTCGCATCAAGTGCATACAATAACGCTAAGTATCCCCCCATTCGTTGATAAAAGCGCTCGATTTGCGACCGATGGCTGCAACTTGATGATTCAATAAATTCCACCCAGCCATAAGTTCCACAGTTAATAATCTTTAAAGGTTTTAATGGCAGAAAAACAGCCTTTTGATTAATCCAATAGAGAAGGTCTTGGAAATGGACATCTACCGCTAAAGGTTTTGGCTTATAGACGACCTTAAAGCCTGACTGAAATTTAGCGATAATTACAGAACGCCCACCATTATGGCTATCGCTGATGCTGCAATTAACTTGTTCCAATACCCCCGGTTCTTTGTCAGGACTAAAAGCTGTGTAAATTGCTGCCCAATCTGTACAAAGCCGTTGAATAAATTCGAGCTTTACTTCAATGTGTTGCTGAATACAAAGTGCAAGTTGACGAGCAAGAACCGGATAGTCTTGTAACAGTTGTATGGCGACGTCTTGCTCTTGGAGACGTTGTAAAAAGCTGACATATCGTTCTTGGGCAGTTTTACCGGATAATAGCTCTTGCAGACGTGCTACGTTGAGTTCTAGCACCATCGTCGGAGTCAACATCCAGAGTAACTGCTGGGGTAAATCTGCCAATAATATAGATAAAATGGTGTTGGCATCGAAAGGCAGTTGAGATGATAAATCTTCTGGATTGTTTTTAGAGTTTTGGTTAACTTCAATGGCTTGAAGTCCTGCCTGCAAGCGGTTAATCCCTTGATGAATCAGTGGGGCGATCGCACACAGAAAGTTATCGGACGTAATAACAGATTTTAAATTAGAACGATCAGCAGTAGAAAAAGCCTGTTCAATTTCTCTGAGCCATTCTGGAATAGTGGGAAAACGCTGAGGGAGCGATCGCATGGGTTCCCCTAAAAGAAAGCGAAACTCTTGTTCTGTTATCCCCTCTTGAGCCAGCTTCATAGCAAAAAAAGTGGATTTTGTCAAGGGGTTTTGCGATCGCCAGCGTTGAATTCGCCGTTCAGCCAGTTCTGCGTTATACCCATTTTCAGCAATCTGACGCCCACTTACCCCCAAAGATGCCACCCTTTCGGTCAATTTCAACGCCTGATACCAGTTCGCAGCTTGAAAACAGTCTTGACTCATCATTTTTTGCCCCCTGCACCCAACTCACGTCTATCTATTTAGGATGCTGCCCCAAGTTCTCTACTTTACACGACAATACTGATTATGATAATTATTCTCATGGTGAAATAAGTGGTTTTAGCAGGGAGCAACTAGACAGCCGAGAACCAGTTGAGTTGTGCCAGAGTCAGCGATCGCGATAATCGCGGATTCCGACAATCTCCTGAAACCGATGAGCCAAGTTTTTTACGGATTGGGTGTGAGGATAAAAAATTAAAATGCCAAAAATATTGTGGAATTCCTTTGTGGGTGCGGCTTTCGGAGTTTCGATTTGTGCGCTATCTGCCAGCGCCGACATCACGACTCCAGAAGTGCTGATGGGGGAAGAAGGGAGTGTAGAAAGTACAGAATTCCCCGTGTCTGTGTCTCCGTTAACGGAATCAAAGAGTCTCGATGTGCACGAACTGTCGATGCCTGATTCCTTAACTGTTTCCTCCACAGAGTTAGAAATCACCAATCCTGAAGTAGAAACCCCAGTTGCACCAGCAGCACCATCTGAAGTCTTTTCACCGGAAGTAACACCGGACAACGTACCCTCGGTTGACTCTCTCTATCTCTCTGAGGCAGAGTCGCCTAATGGGGCAATGGAACAAGTCACCTCTGTATCTCAGCTATCCGATGTTCAACCCACAGATTGGGCTTATGAAGCCTTGCGAAGCTTAGTTGAACGCTACGGCTGTATTGCAGGGTATCCCGACGGCACCTTTCGAGGCAATCGGGCAATGACGCGCTACGAATTTGCCGCCGGGTTAAATGCCTGTATGAATCAAATCGAGCGTTTAATTTCAGGAAACACCACTAATGTTGTGGGCAAAGAAGACTTAGCTACCCTGCAACGCTTGGTTGACGAATTTCGCACCGAACTGGTGGCATTGCAAGGTAGAGTAGATACCCTAGAAGCGCGAACCACCCAACTGGAAACTCAGCAGTTTTCCACTACGACGAAGCTATCCGGTGAAGCGATTTTTGCGATAACTGATGTGTTGAGTGGAGATTCTGACCCATTTAATGTTGGCATCACCCGCAACAATACGGTATTTGCCAATCGGGTACGCCTAAACTTACTCACCAGCTTTACGGGTAACGATGTCTTACAGACCCGTCTGGAATCAGGGAATCTTCCCCATCCCCAGCGTCCGGGAGCATTTCGCTACGGTGCTGACCCCATCCTGGGGAGTGTATTAGGAATACTGGGAAGCTCACCGGAAGGAGGACAGACATTCAATATCTGGGCAAGTGAACAGCCGGGAAGTGTAGCATTAGGACTTCTCAGCTACAAATTCTCAGTAGGGCAGAATCTGCGCGTTGCTGTTTTCGGCAATTTGGGTGAACATCCAGATTATCTCCCCACCACCTTCAGCACTTGGGCAGATGACGATGGAGGAACGGGTTCCATCTCTACCTTTGCTCAGTACAGCCCGATTTACCGCATTGGTGTGGGTGCAGGTGCAGGGTTAACCTACAGTTTTAGCCCCAGTGTCAGTCTCAGTCTGGGGTATCTAGCGGCGGAAGCAAACATTCCAGAGAGTTTGAGTGCAGCCAATAATCGTGGGGGCGGTTTGTTTAACGGCAGATATGGAGCATTAGCGCAGTTAACGTTTCAACCTAATGACAACATAGCGCTGGGTCTAACCTACAATCACAGCTACTCGCCGGGACTACCACTCTTTTTGAATGATGTGGGTACAACCTCAGCCAATGTCAATATTACACTCGCGTCCCCTTCGTTTCGATACTCGGCGGATTCGTTTGGTGTCGCTGGGATGTGGCGAGTGACACCAGGGTTTGCGGTTAATGGTTGGTTTGTTTATACCAACGTTAAGGGTCAGCCTCCCACAGGACAGGAAGCAGGGAGTGCAGATGTATTCAGTTATGCGGTTTCCCTGGCATTCCCCGATTTAGGTAGACGCGGAAATCTAGGCGGAATCGTGGTGGGTGTTCCTCCCTACGCCACCCGAATTGGAATTGCGCCTTCTCTTCAAGACTTTGTTGGGACAAATGATGCTGTTAAACTGATTCCTAATCGAGCAATTCCATTCCACATCGAAGCCTTTTACAAATATCAACTGACGGATAATATCTCGATTACACCCGGCGTGATTTGGCTAACAGCACCCAACCAAACAACCACGAATTCTGATGTTGTAATTGGCACAATTCGGACTACTTTCACGTTCTAGTATTCGCTGAAAAATGATGATTTTGATCAGACCTGTTCTAGTGAAAGGATAACGGGTCTGTTTTTCTATCAGTTCATCAAAGTATTTATACTTAGTAATAATTTTACTTGACAACCTGGAAAATAATGATTATCATTCTCATATCGGTAGAAATGCGGAGAGCAAAAAATGCGTTCACCAACGCCTGTTACTAGTGTCCTGTTAGCTGTCCCCTTGGCGGCGATTGCGTCGTTTACGTCAGTGGAAACGGCTCGCGCCCAACATGCTGAACCCATTCCCGGCCCAGAGGAAAAACCTGAATATCAGCACTATTACATTGGTGTAGATGGTCGCGAGATTTTCACGAATCCAGCCGATCCCAGCCAATTTGTTAATAACCCCAACTACAATCGGCTCACCTTTCTCTTCGCACACCCAGTACTAGACGAAACTAACAATCATTTCCACGGTATTGGGAGTTACAGTTTCATAGGAGATCCCCTAAATAACGAAATTTCTGATACAAATTTTAACAACAGAATTCCCGAAACTTATACGGGACTTCCCCCAATTACCCTCCTGCCAGGAAAGGGGATTTTTGCCGATCAATTGATTAGCAAAGATACACCCTCATCGGAGTATACTAACTTGACGATGAAACCTGTAGCATCTTTGCTGGACATCGATGATTCAGGAGCGCAGGCTTTGTACAATAGCTCTGGTGGTCGTTGGCAAGGCTTACTTGGCGATGCTACCGTGGCGCTCGAACTGCTATCGATTACAGATGGTTTGCAGGTTGCTGATTCTACGGGCGCAGATCTCTTTAGCTCAATTGGCGATCGCTATATTATTGGTTCTGGGGATAACTTCTCATTCACTCCCACATTTTATACCGATAAATCAGCACCACTAGGGACTTACACCGCCGAATTCCGCTTAGTTGATGTTAACGAAGAAAATAGTCATACACCTTTGGCTTCATCCGGTCGATTTTTCTTAGACTTTCAGGTAGAGTCTGTGCCAGAACCTTCTACCTTGTTAGGATTTACTATGTTGGGGTTACTGGCATTTTTCAAGAAGCATCCGAGCAAGGGTCAAGCTGATTAATATTAGTCGTTCCCTGAATAAGTCCCCCTAGGCGTGATGGCTGTGGGGGATTTATTCCATATAGAAAACAAGACGGCTAGAGCTAATCTAATAGAGTTTGATACTTGACAATGAAGGAATAAACAATGAAAAACTGGGCAATTTTAAGTGGAATTGAAGGGAATTTAGCTGCCTCGCCACAAGCCACTTTGGTAAAACCTCGGCAGATTGTTGGCGTTGGCAATGTTGGACGTATCCCTGGTCAAGCCACGTATACGCTTTATCACCCCAATTCCAACCGAATTGAATTCAAAACTGTTCGCTATGGCTCTGGAAGAGGATTTCAAAACGTAAACAGCAGCATTTCTCAGTGAATTTTTAGCTTGTTGTTAGAGAAACCGAGCAATCACTAATAAATTTGATGGGTGCAGGGTTCACAGAGTCCGAAAAATTCCAGGGTGTGATAGTAGATTTTGAACGGAACTGAGGGCTGCAAATGGTCTTCAAATTCTTGCACAGGGCAGTGATCGAGTGGAAACGATTGACCACATTGCAAGCAGTTGACACTCACCCGGCTTAAAGCGCGGGTGATTCTTCCGTCATAGGGATTCCAATGAATTTACCCTCAGAAAGCATCTTGACCGTGTGTCCCACGGCTGCAAGTCCACGAATACAGACTACTTGGGCGGCTGCTACATCTC
>NZ_JAVJTO010000040.1:0-55189 GCF_040220235.1 Coleofasciculus sp. B1-GNL1-01 | reverse complement strand
TCTTCTAATTACCCTCAAACTAAATCCACTTTCATCCCAAAACCATACCTGGAGACGCTCCGGACTCTCTTTTTCTATTTTTATATATGCTTCTATCTTTTCTTTAAATGCTTCTCTTTTTTGGAAGTCTCTCTTCGCTTCCAAGCTATATTTTGTCCAAAGGTAAGCGTACTTTTTTCTCTCTAATATCCTCCGAACCTGTGAACCACTTAACTGAATTTCCGTTTTTTATTCTAAATACTTAGCCAATCTTTGGGTTGTCCATCGACCAAATTCATATCCGAACTCTTCGAGACTTTTTTCGATTGTTTCCAGTAAAATATCAATATATTTATCTGTGGCTTTTTGATGGTTACCTGACATTCTTCTATCTCTGAGACTTTCCAAGTTGTCTGGGTCTCCATGAACGCACCAATAGCACACTTTGTTTTGTGAGCAACCAATAAACTCGGCAATTTCTTGTTGTGTTTTGCCATCATTCAGCAATAATAGTATTAGAATTTTTTCTCTAATATCTGCATTGTTCTCGGTTTTTAGAGCAATTTGTAATTTTTCTTTCTGCTCTGGTTTTAAATAATTTTTGGCTGGCATATTTTTTCGTTTTTCGGATTTTCTATTTTGATTATACCCTATTTAAATGCCGAACAGCTTATCAACAATCGCTCCGGCGATCGCGAATTCATGCTGAAATCCGTAACCCTACTGACTCACCCAGGGGGCGCGATCGCGAACTAATCCAGCAAACGTTTCCTGTCTATTGGCTATCTTTAACGCGAGGGTACAAGTCAGCCAGAGCCGTCCTCCTGCCACGAAATCACTCGGACGTTGTCAAAGGTTTCAATCCACACCTTAGCTCCACATCTGGGACTATCGGGACGATAAACAACCCGGCATCCTCCCGGTATTTCCACCTCATGACCATAGATATTGGTCTTGCCCTTTTGGGTCCCCTGTTTCCTGGCGTCAATCCCCGAGGCGGGGTCGCCCCACTTTTTCACCGTAATCACCGGCTGGCGTTGTTGGTATTTTTGATTGGAGCGAATTCTTTGTGAATTGACGTGAATGATTGTTTTCGCTGGCTTTCGGGGATTGCGCCAACGCGGAGCCGGACCTCTTTTCCCGCGCTTAATTAGGGGTTTGCCACTAAATAGAGGCATTAACCACATCCTCCCAGTCTTGTAAGCCCCTTCCACTCTGCCTTGGAGCAGCAGGACTCGCAGTCGAGCCGTGGAGATATTTAAAATTTCAGCCGCTTCTTTTGTACCGACAATCATAGTAACTAGAAAGATAGCGTAATAGTTTTGAGGAATATACTCAGCAGTATACCCGTTATCAGAATTAGTAAGGAGAAAACACGACACCCTTCAGGGTAAACGTCGTGTGCCTGGGAACTTGGGAAGACAATTAGATCCGACAGGAGAGTTAGAATCGGGAATTTTTCCCGCCTTTATCGTCGAACAAGCGCCCTATAAGTTTAATGCTGAAACGCTAGATAATCAAATCACGGCTTGGCGATTTGGTCCCAATCTATACTGGCAGATTGCCCCAGATACGAGCTTTTTTACCTTTCTGAGAGTGGGTCTTTATAACGATGGGAATCAAGAGTGGCAATCCTTTAGTCGGCTAGAGCAGAAAATGGGTCAGTTTTATCGGGCGGCTAATCTGTTTACCTGGAGTTATCAAGAGGATTTAGAGAGGCAAAATGGCTATTTTTCACCGCCAGATTTCTTAGTTTACAATGCCGAGATTGGTTGGGAGGGGGATGTTTTTGATTTTCTGAGTTGTCGGTTAGCGGCAACATTAGGACGCCAGCGATTAGATGGAGAATTTGATAATGCTAATGGGTATGAAGCCCGTTGTACAGCTAAGATTTCGCCCAATGTAGAGGCAGATTTTGGTTATCGCTATACCAATGTCCAGAATCGAGCGACGGGGGATAGTGACTATAACAATGATGCCTTTAGCGGACAGGTGCGGATTTATTTTTAGGTCATTTGTAACTTGTAATTTGTAATAGTTTGAGGAGCATTATGAGTATTAATTTTGAGCCACCGCCAAGAAAATTATCTCTTTTTGTTTGTGCTGGAGGAATTGCCACAGCCATCGCCGCGATCGCGAGTTTGGAAAGCCTGTCAAATCAGCCGAATATGGCGTCTATGCCATCGCCAGAAGCCTCGGTTTCTCAAGTCATTACCCCTAAGTCCCAGGAAAACCCTAAATTGGCGAAAATTGATGCTGAATCGGTAAAATTGCCCGGTACTCCTGTCACATCTGCCGAACTCAAAGCGGCAGAACGTTCAGTGATTACCCCTGGTGCAGGTATATTAACCCCAGCGGAAATGGCAATGGCTGAACAAGCCTGGAAGTATTTTGAACAGAACTGGAATGATCAAACCGGATTGGTGAATTCTGCTGATGGATTTGCCTCAGTAACGATGTGGGATCAAGGGGCGGCAATTGCGGCATTAGTCAGTGCTAAAGAACTGGAGATTATCCCAGCGGCTGAATTTAAGACTAAGATGAGTCGCCTGTTGAAAACACTGGCAACGATGCCGCTTTATAACGATGAATTGCCGAATAAAGTCTATAATTCTGAAACATTAATGCCTGTTGATTATGGTCAACTGGACAAGAAAGAGGAAATCGGTTGGTCAGCCATTGATTTGGGACGATTGGCGTTATGGCTAAAGATTGTCGGCGCGAAATATCCAGAGTTTAAATCTGAAACGGAAGCGGTTTGGGATCATTGGCAGGTTGAGCGGTTGACGGAAAATAATCAGATGTATGGCACTAGCGTTGTTAATGGCAAAGAGCAATATAATCAGGAAGGGCGATTGGGCTATGAAAATTATGCGGCTTATGGTTTGAAGTTGTGGGCTTTGAATGTTCAGAAGGCGTTGGATTTTGCCGAAAATGTGGCGTTTGTCGATCTTTATGGTCAAGGGGTTCCTTATGACAAGCGAGATTATGAAACCTCGGAAGCCAATAACTATGTCCTCAGCGAACCCTATATTTTAGATGGAATTGAAACTGGGTTTAAAGCTTTGCCGAAAGCTTATGCGGATCGACTTTTAGCGGCACAAGAATCCCGGTACAACGCCACGAATCAATTAACGGCGTTAACTGAAGATAATTTGGATCGTCCGCCTTATTTTGTCTATGGCACTTTGTTTGCCAATGGGGAAGCCTGGGCAACGATTACTGATACTCGCGAAAATTATGATGATTTGCGCTTTATCAGTACGAAAGCGGCGCTGGGTTGGCACGTTCTTTATAATACGGATTACACCAAGAAGTTATTTGAGTTTGTCCAAGATAATCTCAAAGCGGATAAGGGATGGTACAACGGGTTTTATGAGTCGTTAGATGAACCGAATAAATCCCTGACGGCGAATAATAATGGTGTGATTCTGGAACTGTTTCTCTACAAAAAAGTTGGCGAACCACTCATCGAGTGGGCAGGGGTGAAGGAATAGGTTTGTAGGGGCGGGTTTTACCGATAAGGTGACGATTCAAACTATTAATGTAGCCAAAACCGCCCTGACCGAGTTTTGAATGTGAAGGAACTAGCGGCAATGGTGCGTTACGCTGCAATGGTGCGTTACGCTACGCTAACGCACCCTACAGATAGTTACGCTGCAATGGTGCGTTACGCTACGCTAACGCACCCTACAGATAGAGACTCGCTATCTGCTTTTTGTCCTGAAGCATTCCTCCGTAAATATTCAGCCCGCTGGTTAAATTTAATTGACCAGGGAGAGTTCGACTATCGCCTGAATCAGTTTTTAACGGGTTTGGAAATGTTGAGGTTATTTGAAGATAGCCTACCCAACAAAGTGTATAATACCGAAACTGGACAACTTGTTGATTATGCCAATACTCCCATCGAACGAGGAATTGGGTGGTCGGCGTTGGATATTGGTCGCGTATTAGCCGCATTTGATGTAATTCGGACTTGTCATCCCCAGTATGAAGATTGGTTGTCTAAAATTCTTCAGACGTGGGATATTGAGCGATCGCTTAACGATGGACACCTCTATGGCGCTACGGTTTTACCGGATAATCAAACTCTATTGGTGCAAGAAGGGCGTCTGGGTTATGAAGAATATGCGGCGAGAGGCTACGAACTTTGGGGCTTTAATGCGGCGAAAGCGGTCTCCTTTGAACCGTTTAAGTTGGTGGAGATTAATGGGGTGCAAATTCCTGTGGATACCCGCGATTACCAAACCACCAATGCCAATAACTATGTAGTGAGTGAGTCCTATATTTTAGATGGGATTGAATTTGGCTTCCAGGGAGATATTGCGGATTATGCGGCTAGGGTTTTAGAGGTTCAGAAACGTCGCTATGAACAAACTGGACAACTCACGGCGGTGACGGAGGATAATATTGATCAAGCGCCCTATTTTCTCTACAATACCGTTTACGCTAATGGCGTTCCCTGGGCAACAATTACCGATCGCAACGAGTCTCACTCAGCGTTACGCAGCATCAGCACTAAAGCCGCCTTCGGTTGGCACTATCTCTATCCCGATAATGATTACGCCAAAACGCTGTTTGAGGCGGTGAAAGACTTACGCAGTCCCGATGGTGGCGGGTTTTATGCGGGATTGTATGAGGAAACTCAAGCACCGAATACCGCCTTAACCGGGAATACCAATGGCTTAATTTTAGAAATTCTCTACTACAAAGCCAGGGGCAATCAACCATTAATTGGCAGCAATGGCGTCAGTGTTTCCACCGGACAACCGGGAAAGGAAGCCGTTGTTTCCCCTAGAACTCATTCCACCTCCACCCCGCCTGCGGTAGCGATTCAACCCCTCCCTCCAGTCGGAAAACCCCAGTCCTCAACCTGTCCCCCTCTGGCAATACCCCTCACCGATACCCAACGGCGTTACGGGGAGAAGGCGTGGCAGTATTTCCAGGCAACCTATCACCAGAATACAGGCTTAGTGAACGATCGCGCGGATCTCAATGGGGCTACGCTATGGGGATTAGGGGATTATCTAGCCGCCCTCCATGCCGCCCGTACTCTAGATATTATCTCACCGGAAGAATTTAGCGATCGCACTCGTCATCTGTTAGCCGCGTTGCAGCAGTTGCCCCTATTTGCCGGACAATTACCCCATCGAGGCTATGATACCCAATCCTTACACCCCATCGATTACGGCGGGAACCCCAGTGTCAAGGGTAGCACCAATCCTACGGCTGAGGGGACGGGTTGGTCGGCGTTGGATTTGGGACGACTATTGGCGGCGTTGTACACGTTGAAAACTTGTCATCCAGAATACACTGATGTTGTGGATCATCTGGTGTTGGATTGGTCTTATTCTCAAGTTATCCGGGATGGGATTCTCTATAGTGCCAGGGTGACACAGGATAACAATGGACGACTGCGAACCCATGTCACGCCCGAAACCCGCCTCGGCTATGTAGACTATGCGGCGCGGGCATTTCAACTCTGGGGGTTCAACGTTACCCCGTCTCAGAGTAGCAAGAATTATCCGACAACCCTCGTTGAGGGGGTTCCCGTACCCTTAGCTAGCCCAGACTCCTCCACGGTTAGTAATCCCTTTCTCCTCTACGGCTTAGAATTTGGCTTTGATCCCTCCATGTTGGCATTGGTGCAACCCCTCCTGCAAGCCCAAGCCCAACGCTATCATCGCACAGGTACCGTCACAGGGGCGGCGACTACCCTACTGGATCAACCACCCTATATTGTCAATAGCACAATTATTGGCAAGGGCAAACCCTGGGCAACTCTGGATGATCAAGGAAACTCGGTTCCCGACAATCGCACCGTGAGTACAGCCGTTGGCTTTGGCTTTCATGCCCTATTCCCGAACCAGGTCAAGGATTGCCGACGACTGTCCAGCAAACCGCCCAGTTAATCACGGGAACGGCGGGAACCTACTGGCGTTCCACATTAGGATTTTGAAACGTCATGATATCAAGTTCACCTAATCCTAACTCCGGGTTAATTATCTCCTGCCTTCTGCCTCCTGCCCGGTTGGTGAGCCTGTCGAACCACTGCCTTCTAAAATCACCATGACTACCTCTATTTCACTTCTAGAAAACTCCTCTGTTTTTTTAGGCAACATTCGCTCCCGCCTCAAAGAACGAACCTTACTATTTCGCTATTTAGCCGAAATCAACTTAATTTTTGGCGCTTGGTATCTCCACTGGCGAATTACTCATTCAATTAATACCAATGCGCTGTGGCTATCCATTCCCCTACTCCTCGCCGAAATTTACTGTTACGTGGGCGGTGTCATGTTTCTGCTGGGATTATGGCGACCCATCGTTCACAAAGTCCGCTCATTGTGGCAACTTACTCCACCATTCCCCCCAGCAGAATTTCCCACCGTGGATGTGTTTATTACCTGCTACAATGAACCCCCGGAATTAGTCGAAAACACCACACGCGCTGCTTTAGCCCTCAATTATCCCCTCACCAAACTATCGGTTTATGTTCTCGATGATGGCAATTCCCCCGATTTGCGAGCCATGACCGAAAAACTCGGGTTAGAGGACTTACAATCGCCAATGTTGCAACAAGAAGCCGAGCGCATTAATAGCGAGCGATCGCAGTTAGAAAATCGGCGTCAGCAACTGAAAAATTTAGCCCTAGAAATTTCCCAAGCCGAGCAATTTTTAGAATCCTTCCAACTTACCGTCAATACCGACTTTAATGCCTTATCTCAAGTTTTATCCTGGTTTGAGCAATTAAATCCAGTCGAGGAAACCGCAGAACGGGGGCGTGGCGTCAATATTATGTATCAAGTTGCGGATTATTTGAGTTACACACATACCTTAGATAATCGCAATTGTTTGCTCATGATTAAATCCTATTCTCCTCTCTCCGAGGTTGAGCAAGATTGTCCCTCTTATACCGTTACCAGTCATCTCAAAAGTCTGCGGAACTGGCTGCGCGTCTTACATCCCACCTCTCCCAATTTGAGCAGTAATTTAGCGTCTGAAATTAGAATCGTCGAAAAAGCGATTTACCAAAAAGAGTTAGAACTCAGTAACTTAGTTCGCTGTCGCTACATTGCGCGTCCCAAACCCAAAGGAAAACCCCACCATGCCAAAGCAGGTAATATTAACTACGCGATGTTTTCCGGCGAAACCTCTGGCGATTTTATCCTCACCCTAGATGCAGATCACATTCCCAAACCGCAATTCTTACAACGAGTTCTGCCCTACTTTTACACCTACAACCTCAATACCGGAAAATACGAAAGCAATCAAATCGCCTTTGTTCAAACCCCCCAAGCTTTTTATAATATCCCTCCTGGAGACCCCTTTGGACATCAAGCCCACTTATTCTACGGACTAATTCAACAGGCAAAAGATGGTATGAATTCGGCGTTTTACGCTGGAACCAATGCCGTGTTAAGACGCGAGGCATTAATTAGTGTCGGCTTGCAAAACTTTGCCGATGAATTTGCCGTCGATCAAAAACGGTTAGCCGAATTTGACTTAGTAGGTGGTGTCTCCAGTAACAGCATTACCGAAGACATGAATACCGCCATGCGCCTCCATGCAGCAGGGTGGAAATCTGCCTATCACGATGAAGAATTAGCGACAGGATTAGCCCCCGATGACTTAAGTTCTACGCTCAAACAAAAGCTACGCTGGGCGCAGGGAACTCTACAGGTTCTCCTGCGAGAAAATCCCTTCAGTAAACCGGGGTTAACCTTTTGGCAAAAGTTACACTATTTTCAAACCATGTACAGCTATTTCTCTGGGTTTGCTACGGTTGTCTTTCTCATCTGTCCGATTATTTATTTCTTCACCGGGATTATTCCGGTGCAAGCTTATGGAGATGAATTTGCCATCCACTTCATTCCCGCCTTTGTTCTCAACCGTTTAACCTTTATCGCCGCAAGCTGGGGGATTCCCGCCCGGGAACTGTGGCGTTCGGAGCAATACGCGATCGCGTTATTTCCCCTATTTATCCAAGCGGTTTGGAGTGTATTCACGGGACGCCCGATTAAATTCCAAGTCACGCCCAAGCAGCGTCAATCGGGAATGTATCTTCGGTTAGTTTTGCCGCAGTTAACGATAGTTATTTTCACGATTCTGGGAATACTATGGTGTCTGTATCGATTAGCAATGGGAGAGTTAGAAAATCCTGGACTTTATCTAATTAACGGGCTTTGGGCAGTTTACAGTTTGTCTTTGTTATGGGTAATTATTCGAGCCGCTGTCTGGCAACCCAAAGCTAGCCGTAACTAGGTTATCAGTAATCAGTTATCAGTGATCAATGATCAGTTATCGGGAGATGGGGGAATTGTAGGGGCGGGTTTCACTACTATCGTTTTTTACCCACCCTAATGTCACTAAACCCGCCCTGTCTAAATGACCAATGACAAAGGTCAAAGTAAATTTATTCACAACCAAGGAGTCATGCAAATGAGTACAACCATTAAAATTGTTCAACCTGCTGGTATCTTAGATGGCGTAAGCGTCAATCAACTCCGACGTGAAGTCAATGATGTTGTCGAAAGTGGAGCGGATATTGTCTTAGTTGACTTTCAGGATGTTACATTTATGAACAGTACAGGGTTAGGGGCTTTAGTTGCCACGCTAAAAACGGTTCAGGCGGCTGGCGGTCAACTGTTTATCTGCTCGCTTTGTGACCAAGTTAAGATGATTTTTGAACTGACAAAAATGAATCGCGTGTTTAAAAGTTTTGCCAATCGAGAGGATTTTGAGCGTCAGATTGCTCCTGTCAGTTAATCCAATTGACAGGCAAATCCAAATGTAGGGGCGGGTTTAGGGACTCAAGTAACGGGGAAATCACTGCATTGAATACAAAACCCGCCCTTCCCCAGTCTTGAACCTAACCGATAAGCTCAATCAAAAATACCCCGTTCATGCTTAAGCAGAGGGCGGGTTTCGTTGTTCATTAGGTGCAATAGTTTAGTATTACCTAGCAGCCAATCCAAATGTAGGGGCGGGTTTAGGGACTCAAGTAACGGGGAAATCACTACATTGAATACAAAACCCGCCCTTCCAAAATTTTGAACTACGAACCCATTGTTTTTGTAATATTATGGTGGCATTCTTGCACAAGAAGAGGGCGGATTTTGTTGTTCATTTATTGGTGAGGTAGTAGGGCGGGTTTTGTTTTTCAGTTAGTTCTGAGTAGCCGATTTTAGTGCCTAAACCCGCCCCTACAAATTGTCCCCCATCTCCCAGACGTTCCACCGGAACGTCTCTACTACCCCCATCTCCCCCATCTCCCTCATCTCCCCTCTTGACAGGTGTGTCTAGGGTGAGGTAAGTTAAACATAACTAAATAGTGATTTAACGAATAAACAATACAAAACAGTCCAAGGGAGATGAGCTGATGTTATTTCGTCAACTATTTGACAGTGAAACCAGCACCTATACCTATCTCATCGCTGATTTAGCCACAAAAGCCGCGATTCTGGTCGATCCGGTCAAAGAACAGGTGGATCGCGATCGCAAACTCCTCGATGAGTTGGGATTAACCTTGCAGTATTGTCTGGAAACACATATTCACGCCGATCACGTCACCGGAACAGCGCGACTGCGGGAGTTGACACACTGTCAGGGTGTGGTTCCTCAAAATGCCTCGGCTGCTTGTGCTGACCGCTTTCTGGCGGATGGTGAGGTGTTAATGGTGGGTTCAGTTGAGATTCAGGCGATCGCCACACCGGGTCATACCGATAGCCATAACGCCTACTTCGTGAATCGCGATCGCGTCCTCACGGGAGATTCGCTGTTAATTCGGGGATGCGGTCGAACTGATTTCCAAAGCGGTGATGCAAGCACATTATTTAATTCTATAACTCAAAAGTTATTTAGATTGCCCGATGAGACGCTGGTGTATCCCGGACATGATTATCGCGGACATACCGTATCCACGATTGGCGAAGAACAGCAATGGAATCCTCGATTAGCGAATCGCGATCGCGCCAGCTTTATCGAATTGATGAATAACTTAAATCTTCCTGACCCCAAGAAGATAATGGAAGCGGTTCCCGCTAATGAACGCTGTGGCAAAGTAGCGGTGAACACCTAAAAGAAAAGGGATTCCTGTAAACATCTACACCAATACATTCAGTTAGACAAGTTCTGCACATAGATAAGGAGAAAAACTCATGGTTTTAGCCAATGCCAATAACCTCCAAGAAATAGACGCCAAAACGTTAAAACAATGGCTGGATCGTCAAAAAGTAATGCTGATTGACGTGCGGGAACCGGGCGAATATGCCAGCGAACATATTCCTGGGGCAAAATTAATGCCACTGTCTAACCTCAATCCCGCCGATGTTAAACCAGAAACCGATCAACAGGCTGTATTGTACTGTCAAAGCGGGAATCGCTCGAAAATGGCGGCTCAAAAACTACTCGATGCTGGATTTGAATCCTTAACCCATCTTCAAGGGGGATTACCCACCTGGAAATCCGCCGGATATCAGACTCAAGTTAACAAAAATGCGCCCATTAGTTTATTCCGACAAGTGCAAATTGTGGCAGGTACATTAGTGTTTACGGGAACTGTACTGGGTGCGTTTGTCTCTCCCTGGTTTTTAATCTTGAGTGGTTTTGTTGGTGCGGGATTAGTCTTTGCTGGCGTCAGTGGAACCTGTGCGATGGGGATGTTACTAGCAAAGTTACCTTACAACCAACGAGTTTAAATGGGATAGATCAACTGATGTAAGCTGAGTGGGCAATGCCCACCCTACAGGGTGTTGACCAATTAAAAATGACCAAGCACATAAGACAAATGACAACATGGATAATTGGGTTAATTCTCGCCGCCGGAATTGGTATTAGTTTGGGGTTAATGGGGGGTGGCGGTTCGGTACTAGCCTTGCCTATTTTAGTGTACGTGATGGGTGTGGAAGCAAAAAGCGCGATCGCGATGACATTGGTAATCGTGGGAACCGTTAGCTTGATTGGAGTTATTCCTCACTGGCGACGAGGGAATCTGAATTTCAAAAAGGCGTTTATGTTCGGCGCGGCGACGATGGTAGGTGCATATTTAGGGGCAAAGTTAGCCTTTTTTGTCAGCGGAACAGTCCAGCTTCTTCTCTTTGCAGTAATGATGATTATTGCGGCGGGATTTATGATCCGCAAAAGCAGTAAACCGACTCAACCCGATAATGACTTGCAGTATTATCCTCAACCCGTGTGTAAATATTGTTGGGTATGGATGTTAACTGAAGGGTTAGGTGTGGGCGTATTGACAGGGTTAGTTGGGGTTGGGGGTGGATTCGCGATCGTTCCAGCGTTGGTATTATTAGGAAATACGCCGATGAAGGAAGCGGTGGGAACGTCATTATTAATTATTGCCTGTAACTCGGTGGCTGGATTTCTGGGATATTTTGGACAGGTTCCCCTAGATTGGGGATTAATGGGTTCATTCATTGTGGCGGCAAGTGTGGGAATTATCGTTGGCGCATATTTGGCACAGTATGTCAAAGCCCAACAGTTACAGAAAGCCTTTGGTTATTTTTTAATTGCCGTAGCCGCGTTTATTTTAGTGCAAAATCGTCAGGTTTTCACATCTGGACAGAATCAGACGGACTCAATCAGAAAGCCAGGGGTTCAGATAGCTTATCGATAAATTTCAGGTTTGATGAATGTTCGTTGGCACTTGACTTTTTTTGTCGTTTCCGGTATTATTTCATCATGGGAAAATGTGCCGTCCTATAGACCCAAATAACCCAGAATCGGTAAGGTGGGTTAGGCGGTATTCAATAGAGAAAACAAATCCTTAAATTAAATATCCACCGTAACCCACCAAGTTATCGTTGCTAACAGTGGAATAACAGAATATAGGGCTAAGGTTCCCCACTACGAACCCAAGCTAATCTACCAAATTATGCGTGCCACGCCAGTAGGGTGGGTTAGGCGGTATTCAATAGAGAAAACAAATCCTTAAATTAGATATCCGCCGTAACCCACCAAGTTATCGTTGTTAACTGTGTAAGTAGGTTGGTGGAAATAAACTCAACCTTATGAAGTTATGTTAACAAGCCTTAAACCCTGACAAATGACAAATGACGAATGACGAATGACGTAGCTTGCTTCTCGCGAAAGCGAGTTCCCCACCGTTGACTTTAATTGTCCTCACCTACTTATTCCCTGTTGCCTGTTGCCTGTTGCCTGTTGCCTTTTCCGCTACAGTTAGCAGTAAGCTGGTTTACGGCGTTCGTCACAATTGATTATGGCAACCATCAACGATAACTACCTCAAACTCAAAGCAGGCTACCTGTTTCCCGAAATAGCCCGCCGGGTGAATACCTTTGCAGAAGCTAACCCAGATGCCGCTATCATTAAACTGGGAATTGGCGATGTTACCGAACCCTTACCCGAAGCCTGTCGCACGGCGATGATTCAGGCGGTAGAAGATATGGGGAATCGGGAGTCTTTCCGAGGCTATGGACCCGAACAGGGGTATCCCTGGTTGCGGGAGAAAATCGCCGCCCAGGATTTCCAGGCGCGGGGATGTCAGGTGGATGCATCGGAAATCTTTATCTCCGACGGTTCTAAGTGCGATACAGGCAATATTCTGGATATTTTTGGCAAAAATAACAAAATTGCCGTTACTGACCCTGTTTACCCTGTCTACGTGGACACGAATGTAATGGCGGGACATACCGGAGAGGTGAATGAGAAGGGTGAATTTGAGGGATTAGTCTATTTGCCGATTAGCGCCGAGAATAATTTTACCGCCCAGATTCCCTCTCAGAAAGTGGATTTGATTTATCTGTGTTTCCCCAATAATCCCACAGGCGCTACCACGACTAAGGAAAACTTGAAGGCGTGGGTGGATTATGCCAAAGCCAATGGGTCAATTATTTTCTTTGATGCGGCTTACGAAGCGTTCATCACCGACGAGAGTTTACCCCATTCTATCTATGAAATTGAAGGAGCGCGAGATTGTGCGATCGAGTTTCGTTCCTTTTCTAAGAATGCAGGATTTACCGGAACTCGTTGTGCGTTGACGGTGGTTCCCAAAACTTTAACCGCGAAAGCATCGGATGGTTCAGATGTGGAACTTTGGAAGCTATGGAATCGCCGCCAGTCTACTAAATTTAATGGTGTCTCCTATGTTGTCCAACGGGGGGCGGAAGCGGTTTACTCAGAAGCAGGAAAAGCCCAGGTGAAAGCCTTAGTTAGCTTTTATTTGGAAAACGCCAAAATTATTCGCCAGAAGTTAACGGAAGCAGGATTAAGTGTGTATGGCGGGGTTCATGCCCCTTATATTTGGGTGAAGACACCCAATGGTTTATCCAGTTGGGATTTCTTCGATAAGTTACTGCAAACCTGTTATGTTGTCGGAACACCAGGTTCTGGATTTGGGGCTGCGGGTGAAGGCTATTTCCGAATTTCGGCGTTCAATAGTCGAGAGAATGTGGAAGAGGCGATGAAGCGGATTACCCAGAAGTTTAAGGTTTAGTACGTAGGGACACGATATTATCGTGTCCTGATCTAAGTGGGCATTGCTTTTATCAAAATAATGGTGCGTTACGGCGACATTCCTATTAAAAGGATGATCAATATGATTGATTACGCCTAACGCACCCTACGGTTTTTGCTTGACCTGAATCATGGTGTCCTGATCCAGGCGATCGCGACTCTCCAAACTTATTGTGTGAAATCTCACGCCTTTATGGGATGAGTTTAAGTCAATCCTTTATTCCGCTATACCTTTATCAACTGAGATGTCCGATTCGGGGGGATTTTCCACCGTGAGATTAAGCTGATAATCAATCGGTTCATCCGCATCAGATACTACAACAAACTCATAGAAGCCCGATTCTGGTAATTCCCCAGAAAAGCTGTGCTGGCGCGAATCTTCCAGGAAGATTGTATTCCCTGTGGGACTGTAGATCGATAATAAGGCATTGGGGGCGGTGGAGAGATCCACATCCATAACCTGATCGGCTGCTAACTCAGCGGTAAAGGCTTTTCCTTCTCCCGGTTGCAGGGTTCCACTCATTTGTGTGCCAGTATCACCCCGTTTAAACACAATCCGGTCTAACGCCTCTCTGGATTGTAATGCCTTGACGGTATCCGCAACTGTGGCTTGCCAGATTTGACCTATAGGTTGATCCAGAAATTCTGATCCCGTTTCGCCTTCTTGTTTGGGGAAAATACGGAAAAACTTGGCATCGGCGAGGTCATATAACGCCCGACTACTGACACGTAGACGATTGACTTGACGTTTCCAGCGATCGCGATCGCTCTCGTCATAACTGCCCAATTCTGCCTTGGCTTGACGACTCAGATCAAGCTGTTCAATCTGGGTAAGTACATTTGCCGCGATTCTATCCCAGGCTTCTCGCAGCCTAGCATCGTCTGGATCGGTACTTAATGGAACTCCCCGTTGTCCTGGATACTCATTCCAAAACGCTTCATCGACTAAATTGACATAAAAGTCATAATCGATCCCCAGATTCATCCGTCGCTGTCGCAAGGCTTGCTTGCGTTGTCGTTCTTCTAGCGAAAAGTCGGAGGAGGGTTCAGGTTCCTCATCATCTTCTGGTGAAATCACTGGATTCTCAAAATCCTCTACGGTAGGCGTAGCATTGGGTTGGTCAGGTTGCAGTTGGCTATCAATCCAGAGATTACCCGCCCACCAGCCAAAAGCACCTGCTGCCAGAATTAACCCTAATACTAGGATCAATTTCCCCAACCAGCCTAAGGCGGCGTTATTATTGCCACTGGGCGCAGCACTGGGCGCAAACCTCTGGGCAACAGGGGCAGGGGGGGAGGGTGGCGTTGGTGCAACCTGACCCGGTGAAACCGCTACAGTTGCTTGGGTTTGCGGTGATGGTGGCGGCGGTGGAGAGTATGCCTTTGGGGGGGACTGAGAATTAAGCATCTGTAAGACTTGGTTCGCACTTTGGGGGCGATTACGGGGATGGGGTTGCAGCAGTTGTTCGAGAACATGGCTGAGAGTAGGGCTAAGGGGAGTGGCACTAAAGTGCCTACTACGATCCCAGGTTAAGGTGTGGGGATCGATGAGTTCAGAGGGTTCTTTCCCGGTGAGTAACACTAAGACTGTTGCCCCTAAAGCGTACAAATCGCTACTGGCAGAAACAATCCCCCCTTGCATTTGTTCGTGGGGCGCATAACCCACTTTACCCAAGCGCGTGGCTGTGGCGGGGGATGATGCCATCACCTGAGAGGCTACCGTAGCCGCGACTTGCTTCACTCCACCAAAGTCAATCAGTACAGGCAATCCATCCTGTTGACGAATAATAATATTCTCCGGAGAAATATCTCGATGAATCACGCCGAGGGAGTGGATATAGTCCAAAACGGGGAGAATTTGGCGTAATAGTTTGAGAACTTCGGTTTCGTTAAACCGTAATCCCTGATTCCGGCGTGCCTCTAAGATAGCCCGACAGGTTTGTCCAGCAATATAGTCTTGGACTAAAAACAGGCGTCCTTCTCCCTGCTGCTTCACCCGCAGCAGTTCTCGGAACTCTGGAATTTGGGGATGTTTCAGCTTATAGAGAACTCCAGCTTCTCGTTCAAACAGTTCTGAAGCTTTCTGTAAGGCAAAGGTGCCTTGCACTTGTGGGGCGAATTCCTTTAGTACACAAGCTTCACCGAAGCGATTCAAGTCTTGGGCTAAATAGGTGCGTCCAAATCCGCCATGTCCCAATTCCCGCACAATCCGATAGCGTCCCGCCAAAGCTAGTCCCGACTCCCTGTTGCCATTTTCTGCTTGCTCCAGTTTCTCACCACAGTGGAGACAAAAGCGACTATTGGGGGGATTTTCGTGACCGTGAGAGCAATGTAAGGGCTTCATGAATCCAGAAGTGGGCGACGTGAGTGAAGAAGGCGGACGGTGGGCAATAGCGGAATGACCACTAAGATCATTACATGGTTGTAATTGTAGCCTCTGGATTTTTCTGGACTTCTATCATGTCCGCGTCAACCTGCGGACTAGCGCCGTCTCCTGAACTCGCGGCAGACTACTGGGGAGCCAGTCTAGGATAGCCCAAAACGCTCAAGTAGGTCAGGAGCGATCGCGAAATCCAACACATTATTCTAAAACCCGTGATACACCGTAGGGTGGGCATTGCCCACCAGCTAAAATTTGGGATTAGTTGGGTTCGTAGTAGGGGCTTCAGCCCCTAATTTCTTTCATGGGCATCAGGCTAATCCATCTTGCTAAGATGTGCCACGCCACTACTGAAATCGGTTGAATCGGGCGCACGTCGGTGCGCCCCTACGGTTTCCATTCATCTTGCGTAGGTAAAGTAAAATAACACTTGTGAAGCCAACGAGGATATCAAGTCAATATTAGGAGTGTTTTATGCACCTGCAACGAATTCGAGTTCCTGATTTCCGGGTTTTAAAGGATGTTGATATTACCTTTGAACAAGATTTTGTTCCCAGGATTTTTCCTTTAGGTAGTCTAAATGGTGGTGGCAAGAGTACACTGCTGCAATTAATTTTTACTCTCCTTCACTGTTCGACTGATCCGGAAAAGAAACCTTTTTTGCAAAATCTGCTATATGGATTCAATCTTCGTGAAGACTCTCCTAAGAGGACTTTAGCAAAAATTGACATTTGGGACAATGGTAAAACTGTAAGCCTTTATTTTTTTGTATGCAAAGATTCTCATATTCAAGATTTATTGCCCTTGAATAATAATTCAAAATCAATTATTAATTCAAACTTAAAGTTTTCCACACCATATAGGTTAGAAAATTTACAATCCAAAAGTTCTGTTTTGACAACAGAAATTTCAAATTTAGAAAAGGCAAAAAAACAGGCTTTGACAAGTGAAGTGATTGAAGAATTTAAAAGAATACTAATAAATTTGCAAGATAGTAGGATTTTTACTCCAAATATGGTAAATTTACTTTTAAAGAGACATGAAATAGAAAAAACTATACGTATTTGTAGTCAAAGACTTAAAGCTTATTGCGATTTAATTCAAAAAATTGAACCCGTTTTTCCAAAAATAAAAGAATACCTGGAAGAAAATCATTTGCTATTCATAGATCAATATAAAACCAATGAAAGCGACATAGAAAACGAAAATACTTTGCTTTGTAATATCAAATATAATAAATCAAAATTTGATAATATAGAAAATAAAATATCCGAATATAAATCATTTTTGATTCATTTATCACAGAAAATATTTCTGGCTGCTCCTTCAACTCAAGTGTTTCTTTTTATGGATCAAGAAAAGCGAAATTTGTTATTTAAAAGTAGAATAATTGAAGATGAGGATTATTATTCGCAACTTAAGACTGCAAAATCTCGACTCCAGAATTTATTTACTTATGATTTTTTGGCGGTAGATATTCTGATACAATCTTTTAAAGATGCTTTTGATCGAGATGTAACAGAAGTCGTAGAAACAGGGAACTATGGCAATCATTATCATAACTTAACAAAAGAGTTAAACCAGATGTTATTTAATAAAAAGATAAATATAGATAAAGACCTTAATGGAGTGAACTTTACATTAGATAGAAATGGCGAGACTATCAAACTCTCTCCCGAAGACCTTAGTCATGGAGAGTTGAAACGGTTAAGCATTTATATGTGGCTCAAACATCATAATATAGAAGATGCCATTGTATTAATGGATGAAATAGAAATCGCATTCCACCCCGATTGGCAATATCAAATCATTCAAGATTTACAAGAATGGGCACCGAATAATCAATATATTCTGGCAACCCACTCTTATGAACTCTGCCAAGCCTTAACTCCTGCCCATGTGAAAGAATTAGAACCTAAACTTATCCAGCAAAACCCCGAAAACTAGACATGAGTTTTAGTCCAGAACAGTTACAACGCCACTGTAAAATAATTCTTAATTCTCGCAGAATTAGGAATAAAATAGTTGTTCTCTGTGAAGGTAAAGGGGGTGTCTGGGATCTGAAGGGTAGACCATCACCTCAATCTTATCGAAGAATGGCACAAATGCCAGATGCTAACTTTTATAATGCCTGTGTTCCTAAGTGGTGGCGGAACTATCGACCTGAATTTTTCAATTGTGGCGATCGCACAGATGTACTTGATACTTACTTCACGTTATTACAGTTACACGATAAAGATAGCACTAACTCCTATTTAAGTCCAGAAAAGCTGTTTGCGATTGTGGATTTAGACTTGCAACTTAAAACCATTGATGATTATCTGTTCCCAGACACAGAGGCAATTTTTAAGGATTTGTATACACAAGCAAAGGTTAATCCTAAGAATGCAACCAATCATCAGATCTGGGTGACAGGGTTTATCTATAAGGAGTCCTACTTTCTGTTCCCGGAACTTCAACCTGTATTTGATGACTTTTCCCCTACTCCAACTCCAATGTATAAAGATAATCCGGCTTTGCTGCAAACAATTTATATTGATATGGCAGATGGAATCAGTAATGATGCTAATTTGCGAGATAACTTACAACGAGCATCGCAGCGTCTTCGCTACTGTTCTGGATTAGATTGCCAGGGAGTCAATGAGTTGCGAGATTCCTGGATAAATGAATTTAAAAGAGCTTAAGTTGACACGGGTGACTGACATGCGCCCGATTTAACAGTAAAATCTATTGCACGATTTTAGCTGGGTTACGCCACACCTAAGCAAGATGGATTAGCATTCTGCACAAGAAACCCGTACAATTAAGGGCTAAGGTTCCCTTACTACAAACCAAATCTACCAGCATCGAAAGCGCGATCGCACACCGTACACCATGCCTACTGCTAAAATTTGTCTTGGATAAATAATGTTATGGATTCAGCCTATGGCATCGTTAAAAAACGTTTTAGTATCAGGGTTGCTGCTGTTCCTGCTATCTCCGCTAGTAGCTTGTTCTCCAGCATCTGAAACAGCGGATGAGACAACCGTTGAACCCTTAATCGCTGGGGCGATTCCTGATCAAGATCCGGAAAAGTTGCAACGGCTGTATGACAAGTTGGCAAATTACCTGGAAACGGAGTTAGGTGTACCCGTCGAATATAAACCTGTAACCGACTATGCAGCGGCGGTGACAGCGTTTCGGGTAGGGGATCTCGATCTGGTTTGGTTTGGCGGCTTAACTGGCGTACAGGCGCGATCGCAGGTTGAAGGCGCAGAGGCGATCGTCCAACGGGATATTGATGCTGAATTTACCAGTGTATTTATTGCTAATAAAAATAGTGGACTACAACCGATTCAGGATATCCAAGAATTATCCAAATTAAAAGGATCAACCTTTACCTTTGGCAGTGAATCCTCCACATCAGGGCGGTTAATGCCTCAGTATTTTCTGGAACAAGCCGGGGTGACACCAGAAGATTTCCAGGGAGAGGTCGGTTTTTCCGGTTCTCATGATACCACAATTCAACTGGTTGAAGCCGGGAGTTATCAGGCGGGGGCATTAAATTCTCAAGTCTGGAAAAGCCGCGTGGAAGCGGGAGACGTGGATTTAAATAAAGTGGATGTGATTTGGGAAACGCCAACCTATTATGATTATCATTGGGTGATTCATCCCGATGCTAAGTCACGCTATGACGAAGATTTTTCCCAGAAAGTGCAAGCCGCCTTACTCCAGCTTGACCCGAATAACCCTGAACACCAAGAAATTTTAGACTTATTTGGGGCTGATAAATTTATTCCCACAGAAAATTCCAATTACGCACAAATTGAAAAAGTCGGTCGTCAAATTGGCAAAATTAAATGAGCGATTCGTCGCCAATTTTCCAGCTAAAAGGTGTAACTCAGCAATTTGGTCGATTGACCGCCCTAACGGAGATTAATCTCACGCTTTACCCTGGCGAACGGGTGGCGTTAGTTGGGTCAAGTGGGGCGGGAAAAAGCACCCTATTGCGTTTGTTGAATGGGACACTACAACCCACCCAAGGAGAAATTTGGGCATTAGGGTACAATCTTTCCCAGCTATCGACTCGGAGATTACGCCAAGTGCAACGGCAAATTGGTACAGTCTATCAGCAGTTTCATTTAGTGGATAATCTGCGAGTGATTCACAATGTTAATGCTGGACATTTAGGACGGTGGTCATTGTTTAAAGCCGCTTTATCACTATTGTTTCCGTTAGAGATAGAAACAGCGCATCAAGCGTTAACTCAAGTAGGAATTCCGGATAAACTTTACACCCGCACTGATCAACTCTCTGGTGGACAACAGCAGCGAGTGGCATTAGCGCGAGTTCTCATACAAAATCCCTTAGTTATTTTAGCCGATGAACCCATTTCTAGTCTTGATCCGGAGTTGAGTCGAGAGATAATAGAGTTGCTATGTCAAATGAGTGAACAGGGCGGTAAGACTTTGGTTACTAGCCTACATTCGGTTGATTTTGCCCTGAGGTATTATCAGCGAATTATTGGATTAAAAATGGGAAAAATTTTATTTGATAGTTTAGCTACAAATGTTTCAGCAGAAATGATTGCTCAGTTGTATAAAATATAACAGCATAAATTATAGAAATTTGTATGGGTTACGAAACTGGGTCGAGTATGGCTTAAAGTAGACTGGAGACGTGCCGTGGCGCGTCTCTACATGATGCCGATTATTTTTTATTCAAAAGGCGACTCACTCTGATAGAATCAGGGCTTGCAGAGAGAAAGTATTCCAGATTACTAAAATCCCAGGCAGAGACTTTGGGAACCCGTAATCAATTTGGTGCAACGCGCAAACTCATGAAACGCAGAAAATTTGTCGGGAATGCTGTCATTGGTGCAACAGGCACCGCCGCCCTCGCGGGGTGTCGCCCAACTGCCACTAATTCAGGGGCGCAAAGCGGTAGCCAACCCAGAATTCGATGGCGCATGGCAACGAGTTGGCCCCAATCGTTGGATACTATTTTTGGCGGCGCAGAAACCATCAGCCAGCGTGTCAGTGAAATGACCAATGGACGTTTCACGATTAAGCCCTTTGCTGCTGGTGAAATTGTCCCCGGATTGCAGGTGCTAGATGCGGTACAAACTGGCACGGTGCAATGTGGTCACACCGCCAGCTATTATTACATCGGCAAAAACCCAGCTTTGGCATTTGGCACGGCTGTTCCCTTTGGTTTAGACGCCCAACAACAGAACGCCTGGTTATATCACGGCGGTGGTTTAGAGGCAATGCACAAGCTTTATAGTGACTTCGGCGTGATTAACTTTCCGGCGGGGAATACGGGAACTCAGATGGGCGGCTGGTTTAAGCGAGAAGTTAACTCGGTGGCGGAACTCCAGGGTTTGACCATGCGGATTCCTGGGTTAGGCGGTGACGTGATGTCCCGATTAGGGGTCAACGCACAAGTGTTACCCGGTGGCGAGATTTACCTGGCATTAGAACGGGGGGCGATTGACGCGGCTGAATGGGTGGGTCCCTATGATGACGAGAAACTCGGCTTGCATCAAGCAGCTCAACTCTACTACTATCCCGGTTGGTGGGAACCAGGAGCCACCTTAGAAGTGCAGGTGAATAAGGCAGAGTGGGATAAATTGCCCACGGAGTATCAGGAAGTCTTTAAAACGGCAGCCATGGACGCTAATCTGAACATGCAGACTCGGTATGATGCCTTAAATCAACAAGCCCTAGGAAAACTGCTGGAGGCTGGGGTGAAGCTGACGCCCTATTCTCAAGAGATTATGCAGGCAGCGCAGAAGGCATCCTTTGAGATATATGAGGAGAATGCTGCTCAAGATAGTACGTTTAAAGAGGTTTACGAGCAGTGGAAAGGCTTTCGCGAACAGATTTACCAATGGCATCAGGTGAATCAACTCAGTTTCTCTAACTTTGTGATGGCAAATCAGCAATGAGAACGTTTTGAGGTTTGACCCTTCACTTCATCCCTTGGGCATGGTTTTGAGTTTTGAATGTGTAGGGGCGGGTTTAGGGATTTTAGGCTTGGCTATTGGTGGTAATGCTCGCGGGATTGTTCCATGGGTATGCTTATAGAGAAGCCATTATTCCCGATACAATATACTTAGTTCCTGTATAGTGTCTGAAAACTGAACCTAACTTCTGGTATTTTATATCCCCCTAATCCCTCCCTGGTAATTTTAGCAACGTTGATTTAACCCTTATGAGACGCCGACCGAACCCTATCGCTTCCATTCTCAATGCCACCACCCTAGCCATTCTCGGCGGGATTTTTATCCTGGGAATTGGCGTTGGTATCGCCTTTAGTTCCACCGCCAGTCCCAATCTGGAAAATGTAGCATCCCGTGAAGCTATTGACCGCAGTGCGCCCAATCCGGAATTATGTATCCAGTACGGTGCCAGCGCGATGGTCACCGATATGCGGGTTTTTGTGACCCTCAACCCCTTCAACGTTTACGTCACCCAGCCGAGTATGCGCCCCGGATGTGTTTTGCGCCGGAACAACTGGGCAATTTTAGAGAAACGGAACCTGGTTACTTCGGATCAAGTGAAATCCTGTAAAAATCGGATGAATACCTTTGGCTTCACCGGTCCCTTGGAAGGTAATCCAGAAATTGAATGTATCTATCAGAATGAGGTAGAGGATAACTTATTCCTTACCAAACCCGGAGGAGGCAGTTCACCCTCTGAAACCGATAAGTTTTAACGCCTATCTCGCTCACCTTACGGATGTAGAGACGTTGCATGCAACGTCTCTACATTTGTTGTGTAGGGGCGGGTTTTACGCCTATCGTTGCTGAAGCAGCAATCATCAGGACATAACCATTAAAGCCTTGGCACTAAAGTGCCTACTACAAACAATGACTAATCCCGATGCATTAAAGGTCGTAGTGCATTTAACCCAGCAACGATCGCACTTCCATTATGCACCCCTGTGGCAACCAAGGGATGAAGCCCCACCGTTGACGCCAATCCCAACGCCGCTACATTAGGCGTAACCGCCAAGGCGGTATTCTGCTTGACAATTGCCAGAGTTTGTTTGCCGATCGCGATCGCATCGAGTAAACTGGCTAAGTCATTCTCCATCAACACCACATCTGCTGTTTCCCGTGCCACCGCTGAACCATCACCAAAGGAAATCGACACATCTGCATACGCCAGCGCCACGGAATCATTTAACCCATCCCCGGTAAACGCCACCGTTTTCCCGGCTTCTTTTAACCGATGCACCACCTCGGCTTTCGTTTGGGGGAAGGCTTCGGCGTGAACCTGAGACAAGGGAATCTCTAACTCCTGCGCCACGGCGACGGCTTTCGTTTGGCTATCCCCGGTTAACAGATGAATCTCCATGCCATACTCATGCTGCAACTGATGAATCACCCGGCGACTTTCTGTTCGCAAGGGATCTTTATATTGAATCACCCCTTGGAATTCATCCTCACATGCCACATAAATTAGCGACGAATCAGCGGAAATCGGACAATCTTGCTGACATTCCGACGATTCACGACAACAGGGATGTTGATCATAAAAACAATCTACATCAATTCCAGCTTGCCGCAAAAAGCGATCGCTTCCTACTAAGACTCTCTCACCGTCAATTTCCGCCTGCACACCTAATCCGACTTCAAAATGCCACTCACCCCGGGGTAAGACATCAATACCCTGTTCCTCCACGTAACGCATCACCGCTTCCGCCACTGGATGAGTCAACCGTTGTTCCGCTGCTGCTGCAAGTTCTAAGATACGTTGTGCTGACAAGCGATTGGTGACGGTTTCCACGGCGACAACTTGAATATTCCCCTGAGTTAACGTTCCCGTCTTATCGAAAACAATCGTATCCACCTGGGCAAGTTGTTCCAATGCCCGTCCTGAACGGACTAAAATACCATGGCGCGTAGCATGGGTGAGGGCGGCGAGAAAGGTGGTGGGAATGGAGACGCGCATCCCGGTAACAAAGTCCAGGGTGAGGATAGAGGCTGCCCTAGCCGGATTCCGAGTAATTGCCCACACCCCACTGGCTAAGAGAAACGCAGGCATAATTGACCGTTCTGCCAGTTGTGCCGCATAATTTTCCATGCGCGTATCATGGACAGGGGCTTGCTTAACCAACTGAATACTCGCACCCGCACAGGTATCAGCACCAACCCGTTCCACTTTGATATACAATTCACCCGATCGCACTAATGTGGATGCATAGACGGTTTGTCCAGCTTCTCGTACCACAGGCATCGATTCCCCGGTGAGTTTCTGCTGATCAATCGTGGCATTTCCCCGCAACACCATGCCATCAACAGGAATTTGTTCGCCGGGATAGACTATCACGGTATCCCCAGGCTGTACCTGAGTCAATGGAACCTGCTGTGTTTCCCCATTACACTCCATCCAAGCATATTGTCCGATAGAATCGAGTAAATCCGTGGCTTGAGCCTGAGACGAACGGGCGGTGCGATCGCGGATGATATCCCCTAATTCGTGCAGTGTCATCATCAGGGCAGGTGTCAACCAGTTTCCCTGGATTGAGGATAGCGTAATTGCCACCAAATCCAAGCTATCAATCGTGAGGCGACGTTCTCCCAGCAAACTGGCGATGGCACGTTTCGCCACAGGTAACCCCGCCACGGCGACAGAACCCGCCACCAGCGATTGAGGAATGGGAAGGCGTAATGGACCGGCTAATAGGGCGAGGAGAGTAGCTAAGGCGGGACGTTTCAATTCGGACCATTCACTGTCCTCCGTCGTCTCCTCTGGACTCTCATCAACCGGGGAAATCTTCTCCTTGTCCGGGTACAGGGGACTACCTCTGCCTTCTGCCTTACGTCCAGAGGTTTTAATCAACGTCAGCAACACCCGATGCATCTGAACGTCAGATAGCTGCTGATTCTCATAGCCAATCACCATAGACGCGGCGGCGCGACGAATACGCACCATTTTCACCCCATCCTGAGACGCCATCAATGCTTCTAGCCTCTGGGCATAATCAGCATCATCCACCAACCGAGGCACGCGAAATCGCACCCGTCCAGGAATCGAATGCACTACGCGACAAGGGTTTCTCCCAGACACAGCCTTCTTCCCTGATGGCTTTGCCCTATTGAAATTATTGGAGTTATCATAACTTGTGTAATTGGCGTAGCTTGCGATCGCGTCCCATCGGGTGTCCAGATTTACCATACTCATGCCTCAGCACTGTTGATTGGTCGTTAGACCTTTCTACTATAAAACGTTCAGGACGGTTAATTCAGAGTTGGCAATTTTTATTCACAAATTATTAAGATATTAGTTGATAATTCAACAATTTTTATGAAATTTTAGATATTTTTTGTTGATTGTATAGTAAAATTACAAGATTGTCTATCATATAAGTTATTGCGAATTATTTTTAGTTGTTGCCTATTGGCTGTAGGGGCAGGTTTGATCGATCAAGGTTGGACTCAAACCGATAACGTGACTAAACCCGCCCTTCTAGCGAAGTTGAAGGAAAAGAAATTAAGTCGTTAACCCCAACGGTTAACTGGCTTCACAACCTGTATTCGAGGTAGAACCATCTGGCATTGTCACCCCACATAAATTCGATTTTCTCAACTCAGCATCACTTAAATCAGCACCATTGAGATTAGCGCCACTCATGTTAATATCCACAAGACGAGCAGAATTCAAATTCGCCTCACTCAAATTTGTTTTCACCAAGAAAGCCTTAAGCAGATTGGCATTACTGAGGTTAGCCCCCGTTAGATTAGCATTCTCCAAGTTAGCATTTTCTAAGTCAGTATTGCTCAGGTTGGCGTTGATGAGCTTGGCATTGACTAAAAAAGCATGGCTCAGATTTGCCCCAGTTAGACTTACATTAACTAGATTTGCATCGACTAAAAAAGCATGAACCAAACTTGCCCCAGTTAGATTTGCATTGACTAAATTTGCACCAATTAAATTGGTGTGATGGGTATAGACCATGTTAGCTTCTTTGTAGATATCACTACTCAGATTTGCTTCCGTGAGATTGGCTCCTTCCAGATTAGCTGCCATTAACCAAGCACCTCTCAAAGACGCATTACTGAGATCTGCATTTTTAAAGTTAGCAGAGGAGAGAAGCGTTCGACTGGTTCTCCGCGCATCCAAATTGGCTTTGCTGAGATTAGCATTTTCTAGAGTTGCCCGTTCGAGATTACTCCCTTTTAAATTAGCCTCACTCAAATCAGCATCGTTCAAATTAACTCTTGCCATATTAACATCGACCAAACGAGCAGAATGCAAATTAGCATCCTGAAGATTCGCATTCACCAAGTAAGCTTTAGTTAAATCTGCATTGCTGAAGTTCGCGCCAGCGAGATTTGATCCGGCTAAATTAGCACCCCGAAGTTCTGCACCACTGAGATTCGCACCACTCAAATCACATTCAATACATTCTTGGGTTTCTAAGAATTCCTTGAGGTGTTCAGGGTTTTCTGCTTGAGCTGAAAGGCTTAAGCAGAGGGGAGTCAGCAAGACAGCAATGGTCAACAGGTTTAGTTTCATCGCAGGATAGATGTATTCAGTCCACCCATCCGTATTTCTCAACTCACTGAGCTTATGCAGTTTGGTTGTCTAATTTTATTATTCCTAGAAACCGGGTTTCTCGTAAGGATAACAATGAAATATCAAGCTTTCACCCAAAGAAACCCGGTTTCTTGACTGATGTCCTAGGGATAAAGAGGGTAACAATTAACCCCTCCCTAACCCTCCCCTTGTCAAGGGGAGGGAACTCGAATGACTTAAACGCCTATTCGTGTCAGGTTAACCGTTGCCAAAGCTTCCACCAAACTGCGGACAGCTGCAACCATCGCCACTTCGTTGTCCAACTGATTCACCGCCGAACCCACGCCAACACCAGCTGCGCCTGCGGCAATTGCCATAGGTACGGTGACACTGGATAAGCCAGAAGCACAGAGTACAGGTACAGATACGGCGCGAGAAATTTCCGATGCAGCGGCTAAGGTGGGAGCGGCTTTTTCAATCAAGCCCAAGGTTCCCGCCGAACGAGGCTGACTGCTCGTACCGCCTTCGGTTTGAATAATATCTGCCCCGGCTTGCACCAGTTCTTGTGCCAGTTCCACTTGCTGATCTAATGTCAGGATATGCGGAACAGTAACGGATAGGGTAATATCAGGCAAGAGCGATCGCGTCTGTTGGGTCAAGGCTAAAACCTCTGCTGCCTCAAACCGCCGCCCTTGGGCGTAGAAGCTATCGAAATTCCCGATTTCAATCAAATCAGCTCCGGCTTCCACTGCACTGACAAATCGATGGGGTTCCACAGCAGAAACACAAATTGGCAGATTTGTCAACCCTTTTACAAGGCGAATCAAATCTGGATCAGCGGCGATATCGACAAACGTCGCACCACCCCGATCTGCTGCCTTAACGGTAGCACTCACCCGTTGGGAGTCAAAGTTATTCAAGCCACTAATAACCTTGAGGACTTGGCGGTGTTCAAAAGCTTTTTGTAGTTTTGGATGCATAGTCATCGTTGCACGTCTGTTCTATATACTAACGATCTATCGTTTATTTTTGTCGAAATTAATCGCTCAGGTCGCCTACATTTATTCATGAATAGGAAATATCTATTGTGCCACTTATCGGGGCGTCGTGTAAATTTGAAGAAAGATAAGATCTTTGCCTAAACTAAGAACAGGCTGGAGAGCTTGTACCATCTGATTCTGGAAAAATGAATTTTGCGCCGGGAAACCTGTCTTCCTTCCACTCGGAAATTTTACAGCAAACCCAACTTGGTCAGCTTTGCGGTCAAAATGAACTCTTTTGCGATCGCTATGAGATCTTGCGAATGTTGGGTCGCGGTGGGTTTGGTGTGACCTTTCTCGCCAAAGATGCTGGGTTACCGGGTCAACCCCTGTGTGTGATTAAGCAACTTTGCCCCAAAGTTGATGACTCGAAAGCCTTGGAGAATGCTCGTCAGCGTTTTGAACGAGAGGCAAAAAGTCTCGGCAAACTGGGTAGTCACTCTCAGATCCCCATGTTACTCGATTACTTTGAGACTGGGGAGGAATTTTTTTTAGTTCAGGAATACGTCCAGGGTTCCACCTTAGCGCGGCTAGTCAGGCGCAGTGGTCGTTTCTCTGAGGTAGCCGCCAGACAGTTTTTGGCGGAAATGCTACCCCTACTCGACTACATTCACCGCAATAACGTGATTCACCGAGATATCAAGCCACAAAATATTATCCGCTGTGAAGATGATGGTCGATTGGTGTTGATTGACTTCGGTGCGGTCAAGGAAAAGTTGGTGCAAGCCCTAGACAGTAGCATGAAACTCGCCTCAACTCATTTTATCGGCACCGTCGGATTTGCCCCACCCGAACAGTTTTCGCTGCGCCCGGTATTTGCCAGTGATATCTACGCCCTAGGAATGACCTGTCTTTACCTGCTAACCGGAAAAGCGCCTCTAGACTTGCACAGCGATCGCCAAACGGGTGCCTTATACTGGGAACGCTTGGTGCATATCAGTCAGCCTTTGACTCAAGTGCTGCGGAAAATGACAAATGTATCACTGACGAATCGTTATCATTCAGTTCGGCACATTCTGCAAGACCTGAATTTTAAATCACCCTACGATGATCTGGCGCAGTATTTAGTCAAACAACCCCACCCGAAAACTAGCACCTCAGCCAATCAAGATGAAAGTAGCCGCAAGGGTTATCGCACTCCCGCCGCAAAAGAGGCGATTGCCATTCGGGACTGGAAACAACGGCAAGAAAAAAAGCGGTGGCGTCCGAGTCAACCTCCATTGGGAAATTCTAAGTGAACAGAACAGTCAAGCATGTCCTTTACCT
Source organism: Coleofasciculus sp. B1-GNL1-01 (assembly GCF_040220235.1). Lineage (NCBI taxonomy): Bacteria > Bacillati > Cyanobacteriota > Cyanophyceae > Coleofasciculales > Coleofasciculaceae > Coleofasciculus > Coleofasciculus sp. B1-GNL1-01. Next base: position 26,528 of record NZ_JAVJTO010000040.1, on the reverse strand, counting down.
ATAACCGCACCGTCCGCTTTCAAGATACCGATGCTGCTGGTGTCGTTTACTTTGCCAATGTTTTAGCGATGTGTCACGAAGCCTATGAAGACTCTCTAGCCAAGGTGGGTATTAATCTCAAAACATTTTTTAGTCACGCTGCTGTGGCTGTGCCAATTATCCATAGTAGTGTAGACTTTTTTCAGCCCATGTTTTGTGGGGACAAGCTGCTGATTGATGGGATACCTCAACGGTTAAGTGATAGCAAGTTTGAAATTAAGTATCAGGTTATCGATGCTGCTTCACCGCAACGACACCTAGCAGATGCCTTAACTCGCCATGTTTGTATTGATACGAACACTCGCACTAAAATTATCTTGCCAGATGGGATGATTGATTGGTTATGTCATGTCCGATGAATACTTACCAAGACATGAAAAACCGGGTTGCTTAACGAATAATCCAGGCTTTCAAGTTGCACCAATCGCCAGAAACTCAGTTTTTGGCGTTGGTGGTATTTTAGTGCAGGGCTTAACCTCGCCCTAAAAACAGTGCCAATTGGCAAACTGTACATATCCAGATGTTACCAAAGCTACAGATTTGGTGAGATGGATTGGTTATTTAATAGTCAATCAAAAGAGTTACCTATTATCCTCTCTAAACCCAACTCTATTTTTCTACTGTTGAAGTATTGACAGCAGGAGATTTAGTTATGGAATCTGTTCTTATTGTGATGCTTTTGGGTATTATATTCATGCTGGAAGTTTTAACCAGAAACGATCATATTTAACTTGAGCTTGACTGGCAGTTGAACGGTTATGGCGTTGTCAGCCCTATTTAGCCATCGCCTAACCGCCGTAGCTGAGTCGCCCAAGTGATCGGTAAACTACCCATAATCTTCATTAAATCTTTATTTTATGAAGATTGTTCGGTGAATCTACGCGAAATGGCTGATAAAAGATCCGCAAAATTTTCAGTAAGTTTACTGAAGCTATTTAAGAGGGTTTTTAGTTTATGATTTTACTTGACAGGGAGTTTTATCCCGGTGATTTTCCATCACCAAGTCATAGCTGAGTTTACCACTGGAGTCTTGCCAGTGATTGAGTAAGGTTATTTCAGGGCTATGTTTAACGTAAAATTTACTCGTAATTTAACCGCCACGGCATTAGTCTTGGCACTCCTGACTTTTAGCTTAACCTCCGTGCAGAAGAGTTCAGCGCGATCCATCAAACAAGAGCGATTTGCTCAAATTGAGAGTGGAATTAAATTAGTTGGTGTAGTTCGGGCAAAACAGTGGCGTTATCAAAAGTAGTAGTAGCCGGGAAATAAATTTCCGGAACCAACGCTTAAGTAAGCTAAAGCTTACTACATTAAAGAATTTGAACCCGTTTGAACGGGTTTTAGCTTTCAGCCCGAACTTGAGTTCAGGGCTAGCTCACCTCTAGCCGGGAAATAAATTTCCGGAACCTAAAGCTTAAGGAAGCTAAAGCTTACTCCATTAAAGAATTTGAACCCGTTTGAACGGATTTTAGCTTTCAGCCAGTACTTGAGTTCAGGGCTTTAATTCAGGGCTAACCGCACCCGCTCCAATTCTTGCTCCAAATTCTCTAAAACATTTTGCAACAACTGTAACTGATGATGATCAATTGTCAATTTTAACGGCTCATTCGTCAAATTAACATTAATCATCGTTTCCGCCAATTTCTCATAAGCTTCCAGCGCAGAAACCGCTTCGCGGCTAAAACAAGTTAGGTACTCTGTCGCCGCATCCGTGTACGATTGAGTCACTTGTTCTACATAAGACATTGAAGACTTTGGCGGTGCAGAATCGCCGGAATTTTTATTCAACAAATATGTCGCCCCACCCGCCACCGCCGCGCCAACAGGTCCCCCAAATACCCAACCGAGTCCCGTCGCGATCGCAACTGGAGTAACGCCCTTGGTTCCTTTGGCTTGGGGTGGGGGTTCGGGAAGCTGGACTTCTGGGGGTTTGGGAAAGGGAATGGTCAGATCAGTGGGAGGTTGGCGATCGAAAAATTCACTGGCTTGATGTACCCATTTAACAATTCCCTGTTGATGGTTCTGAATCGCCTCTTTAAAACCGCCTTGTTCCCACAAATTAAATGTACCCTGTTGTAGCGCTGCAACCAGTTCTGATTGATAGCGTTCTAAAAGTTTGGGTAAATACAGCCATCCTTGGAAATCCGACACACTGGCGGCGAATCCTTTTTGAATCAGATTTTGGGCTTTTTGTTTAATCTCTAATTTCGTTTGATGCTTTTGCTCCGCCACCGCAATTTCAGCAGAAACGGCTTGCATTTTGACGGTTGCAGCCTGTTGGATTTGAGACGCGATCGCCTGCACACGGGGAAAGCGGATGGCGAGGCTCTCATGGCGCTCGGCGACAATGCTTTGCAGCGCCGATTCCAACATATCTAACCCCGTAGTTTGGGCAGCGGCGGTATCGCCTTTGAGCCGATAGCGTAAGGCGGGGAGAGCATCGACGCGATAGATATTACTGATATTATTCGGCAGTTGCGAGCGGAAACTTTCTGCTACAAATAATAAACGGTTATAGACTTGTTTCTGCTCGTCGGGTTCCAATAAATTCAGAAAATTAACCACAAAAATAACCGTATTTATTCCCCGATCCAATAACCAATCTCTCAGGTGTTCTCGTTCCCCTAACGTCATCAACTTACGACCATCCAGCACCTGAACAATTAAATCCGCCGTGAGCAGTTGGTCGCGAACTAAGGCTTCCTGGGCTTCGCGGTCATCCGTTCCCGGTAAATCCAGCAATTCTACCCCCGTTTTCAGGAACGGATGGGGACAAAAGACCTCAACATTAGTCACATCCTCCCGCATCCGCCGTTGGTCATCTAATATGGCAAACTGTTTCAGGACATCTGTTCCGTTTTCACTGATTTGTTGACCGTTAGAGAGGGTAATGCGCGTGTGTACTTCGTTCCCGTAACGGATATGAATCGCCGCGCCTGTGGTGGGGATTAAATCGATAGGTAGGGTACGTTTCCCCAGTAAAGCATTGAGTAACGTCGATTTTCCGTAATTAAACGGACCAAAAACAGCGATGCGGAAAATCGGATTCTCCAGATAATCGCAGAGTGCGATCGCGTCTTGGCGGAGTTGGGCGTTCTGTTCCCCATCCAGCAGACCAATTGCCGATCGCAGCGTGTTTGCAAGTTCGCGGAAAACGTCCTGTTCCATTGGTCATTCGTCTTATGTCTTATGTCAGAGTTTGAGGAATCTTTATATAACTTAGTATAGTTGGGTTTATTTCCATCAACCGTAACTAAGGGTATACCATTTTTCTGATAGAAGGGGGTTCAATCCTTTAACATGATCAACAGCAACTATTACAGATTTCACCATGATCAAAGCTTATGCTGCTCATGAACCCGGAGGACAACTCCAACCCTTCGAGTACGATCCCGGTAGTCTCGGTGATGAAGAAGTCGAGATTAATGTCGAGTATTGCGGGATTTGTCACAGTGATCTGAGTATGCTAGACAACGAGTGGGAAATGACTGAATATCCCTTTGTTCCGGGTCATGAAGTTGTGGGTACAATTGCTGCATTGGGCGATAACGTCACCACGCTTAACCTAGGACAACGAGTTGGATTAGGGTGGTTTTCGAGTTCCTGCATGACGTGCGAATGGTGTATGTCAGGGAATCACAACCTTTGCTCGGATGCAGAAGGAACTATTGTCAGTCGTCATGGTGGATTCGCGGATAAGGTTCGTGCGGATCACAGTTGGGTGATTCCCCTACCTGATGGGATCAATCCCGCTACCGCCGGTCCTTTGTTCTGCGGCGGGATTACCGTATTTAACCCGATTGTTCAGTTTGACATTAAATCGAGCGATCGCGTGGGCGTGATTGGTATTGGTGGATTAGGTCATATCGCGCTGCGTTTCCTCCAAGCTTGGGGGTGTGAGATCACAGCGTTTTCCAGTAGTCCTGATAAAGAAGCAGAAGCACGGGAATTGGGAGCCACTCATTTTATCAATTCGGGCGATGTCAACGCCTTAGAATCCGTGCAGAATTCCTTTGACTTTATTCTCGTCACAGCGAATGCTGACCTCGATTGGAACGCCTACATTGCTGCATTACGTCCCAAAGGTCGGTTACACTTTGTTGGAGTCATTCCCAATCCCCTGTCTACTCCAATTTTCCCTCTGATTCTTGGTCAAAAGTCAATTTCAGCCAGTCCCCTGGGGAGTCCAGTCACCATTACTCGGATGCTGGATTTTGCTGCAAGACAGGGTGTTGAACCGATTACTGAAACCTTCAGCTTTGAACAAGTGAATGAGGCGATGGAAAAACTGCGCCATGGTAAACCGCGCTATCGCTTGGTGTTGAAGCATTAGAATAAAACAATTGCGATTGTGAGGGATGTGCTTTGATCCGTGTTTCACCAAAAGACTTGAAATCGGCGGAAGTCGGGGCGGGTTTAGTCACATCTAGGTGTAACCGAAAGGATAGTCGTGAAACCCGCCCCTACACAATCACACGCCATGTCCGACAAGCGTTGCCAAAGATTTATGCCATGAAAACTCAGGCGATCGCTCCAGAATATAGTTTATCGTTTATCGTAGGGGCGACCCGCTTCCACAAATCAACAACGGTGTCCACTCAATTTGATCGGGTCGCCCTGTACTTAACTCAAAACCACTTAAAATAACAAGTAAATCCAAATTAGGGAAAATAGGCAAACTTATCTAAAGGCAGGAAAACGACGAACAGTGTTTTTGACGAATTAGCCGAATACAGACAGCGCCTGGGTTTACCTCCTGCGGGCAGCGCAGAAGATTACTCAACTATAGCCAAATTAGAAATCAGGGGTGAAAATTTCTTCGGTATCAATTCTGGTGATAATCCCAATCCTCGACCGATAACTTTTAGGGTTAATCCAATCACTAAAACCCACGCTGAGGCTGATGCCTTCCAACAAGCCGCAGATGCAGGCATTAGAGGGGGTAAAGCTCGTTTAATTGTTGATCGAGATCTTTGTGCGGCTTGCGGTTTAAGAGGAGGTGTGAATTCTATGGCTTGGCAGTTAGGCATAGAAGAATTGGAAATCATAACTCCAAGTGAAAACAAGAAAAGAATAGTCAAACCCCCAAATAGAAGGAGGCAATGATGTTTGTATCAAACCTATCAATCGAAAAATGGGTTGGCAACAAAAATCAAGGTGACTTAATCGAAAATCCGGATTGGAGTCAGATAGAAGCAGCTATCCGCCAGTTAAATGGAAAAAATCAAACCTTAGTTACCTTAGCAGCCGATGATGAGACTTACATGACGATTGGCGGTGGTTATGCTGGGAAATATGTTGTTTCAGTCACCTTCGATAATCTGGATTTTTATAATTTAGTTGATTTATCCAAACCTGAAGCAACCGAAAAACTCGTTATTGGCGGACAAGAAGGGCTTTATTCCACAAAGATGTCTGTTGATTTGCTGCGTTGTCTGCTAGCAGCGCGAACATTTTCAGAATCAGGAAAACTCGATTCATTGCTGTCGTGGGAAGAAGATAAGTCGTTAGTCACCGTATAATAGATAGGCGATCGCTACGGTTGGTTAGTGTAAATAAGAAGCTAGTTGTAATAGGCAGTATCCTCAAGGTAGTGCCTTCTCCGCTTCAATCAGAAACAAAATTGTACTCGCCGTCATGTGAAGTTGGTAAGCTGCAAAATATTGTGGCACAATACAAGGCTGGGAACCTTGACCATGACCTCCAAGTTTGTTTCTCACAGTAGGAACACCGCTTTCAAGACTTGACCTGAGTGATGTAAATTGATTCTGTAGGTAACTTGGAAAGAGTTATCTGTCAAAGTACAAGTTTATACTATAGCCATAATAAGTAGGCTGTGCCTTACTGTTCGCCCATCATTGAGAGAATGTATTAGCGATAACAGCCATACCAACTATTATTGTAGCACGAAGAGTTACTTTGGTAGTACGCCATGAAAGCAGTGGATGGATTGTGGATGAGGATAATTTATCTTACTCCACCACCGCCTGTCCCAACCGCTTCAAAATCCGTAGAACCTCGCTTAACTCATGTCGCCTGGGAAACAGCGAAAAAGTCCGCGATACATCATACTCTGGACTATCTCCTTGACTAAGCTTTAAAAACACAAACTCATCCCCATTTGTCGCCATACCAAACGCTGGATGATCCCTCTGCGGACTCGCTAACATATAAGCCAACAACTGTGGTAAAGCCGCCGGAACCGGAATACTGGTTCGCTTCGACTCAATCACCAAAATCCAAAGTTGTTCTTGTACAACCAACGTATCAATAAAACCGCGAATCGTTTCTTCCGGATCATCAAGTTCTAACCCAACCCCATAAGGCGAACTAATGCGGAAAGGCGGATCAAGAAATCCTGCAAGTTCTAATAGTGGCGAAACCACCAGCAGATTGATTGTACCTTCCAATAACAAACCATCGCCGCGATGATAATCATAGCGTTGCTTAATCCGAGTAACACCCGCCTCTTCTTGTTCGTCGAGTTCGAGTAAATCGTCAACCCACTCACTGAAAAAGCGATCATCATCCGCTTGACGCAAATTACAGCGCACCCGCAGATCGTTTAAGCTTTTTATAGTATCAGTAATCCCTAAACCTGTAACCATCGGTTGCTGTTTATTTGTTAATCTGAGTTTAGCAAACTGTTCTAGGACTTACGCAAAGGCTCTATTTGTAGGGTGTGTTACCGTAGCGTAACGCACCTTTACCCCCATCCGTGGTGTGTCTGCGTAAGTCCTGTGTTCAAGATCCCCCCATCTCCTCCAAGCCAGTGATACCAAATCTGAGTTGACTACCCCCTTGATAATCTATCTAGTTTGCACATCCTTCTGTCGTTTACCTTCTACCTTTTTATTATGGTTCGGATTAACCTTCTAGATACTCGCACAACTAGCTTCGGCGATTTAATTAGCAACGGAAAAATCTATCGCGTCCCGCCGTTTCAACGGGATTATTCCTGGACGGTGGAGAATTGGGAAGACCTTTGGCAGGATATTTTAATGCTGCATAATAATGTTAGTGTCAGTCATTATATGGGAGCAATTGTCCTGCAACGTTCTGGGACAACTGATCAATCATTTACCATTATTGACGGTCAGCAACGCCTAGCCACACTCAGTATTATTGCCGTTGCTGTTATTAAAATGCTCCAACAGCTTGTCGAGAAAGATATTGAGCCTCAAGCCAACCAAGAACGACAAGAAATTCTCAAGCGGACTTATCTCGGTGATCGCGACCCTCGTTCTCTGCGATATTCAAGTAAACTGATTTTGAATGAAAATAATAATGATTTTTATCAAAGTAATTTAGTTAACCTGAGAAAACCCCTAAATATTCGTTCTCTCTCGAAATCCAATCAACTCCTATGGCAAGCTTTTGAATACTTCTTCACTCAATTAGAAAAACTGCCAGAGGTGACTCAAGATGGCGAAAAATTGGCAATGTTTATTACCGATACAGTGGCTCAAGGACTGTTGTTCATCCAAATCAGTGTTGAAGATGAACTGAATGCTTATACCGTTTTTGAGACATTAAATGCCAGAGGAATCGAGCTAACCTCGACTGACTTGTTGAAAAATTACCTCTTTTCGCTCTTTCGAGGACCCGACGACTTACAAGAAGCACAGCGCCAATGGCGACGCATTATCAATACAGTTCAGATGGAGAAGTTCCCAGAATTTCTGCGTTATTATTTGAGTTTAAACCATGAGCGAGTGCGGCGTGAACGCTTATTCAAGCTGGTTCGAGCATCGGTCAATAATGCAACCAAAGCGTTTGATTTATTGGATCAGCTTGAGAACTTTAGTAGTTTATATGTCGCCCTCAGCAATCCCAATGATGAATTCTGGCGTGATACTCCGGAGAACCAACCTTACATCCGTGAGTTGAATTTATTTCGAGTCAAACAGGCTTACCCGACTCTATTTGCTGCCTATCAGCAGTTTTCTCCGGAAAATTTCACGCGCTTACTCAAGCTCATCGTTGTCATCTCGTTCCGCTATAGTATTGTTAGCCGCTTAAATCCGAATGAACTGGAATCATTTTACAATACTGTTGCCACTAATATTGCAGAGGGAACCATCACAACGCCACGACAAGTATTTGATACTCTTCGTCCGGTTTATGTCACTGACGAAAAATTTCAACAAGATTTTTCTCTACTCTCAATCTCGACAAAAGGGCAAAAGCGTAAACTCGTTCGTTATATCCTCAGTCAGTTAGAGGCAGATGCGTCAGGGATGCAGGTGGAGGAAAATAGTTTTTCTATCGAACATATTCTCCCGGAAGTGCCAACCGATGAATGGCGGCAATATTTCACTGAGCGGCAATTAGAGGAAATGGTTTATCGTCTGGGAAATCTGACGCTATTAGAACCCTCGTTTAATCGGGATATTGGGCAAAAAAACTATCAGAGTAAGCAAGAAAAATATCAGCAGAGTGTTTATCAGCTCACTCAACGAATTACGGCTGAAGAATGGAATCCGGATGCAATGGCTGCACGCCAGAGGCATTTTGCCCAACGTGCTGTTCACATTTGGCAATCGGATTTTTTATAGCCCAGACTCTGCTAAGATTTTAAACATGAGGGCAAATAAATAAATTGATGTTTGTCGGTTAAATTAACCATCTGTTTAACGCCATTGATAACCACCGCGATCGCACCCCAATCAGGTAGGGGCGGGTTTAGGGATTAAATTAGTGGACACACCCCAAATAAGACAACGAAACCCGCCCTAATCCCCACCGCGATCGCACCCCAATATGTAGGGGCTTCCTTTAGGGATTACAGCAGTTTTCAAGTTAGTAGACTACAAACGATCATTGCGCTGAAAAGCAAGCCGATACAATTTTGTATTCCATAAACGTGAAAAGCGCTGTAAATCGGTAGACACACCCCAAATAAAACAACGAAACCCGCCCTCTTCTTAACCGTAAGGGGTGGATTTTGAATTGAGGTTATCGGTTAGGTTCAATACCGTTGAAGGGCGGGTTTTGTCTGAAATGTATTAATTTACCCGTTCATTGAGTTCCTAAACCCGCCCCTACATTGGAATTTTCCTGTCAACTGATTTCCTTCTGGCAATATCTAGGGTTGTATGACATGATTGAACCCTTTTCTTACACAGTATCTTGCAATCGCGCTACTAATTCAGCACGCGCCGAGACATTTAGCTTGCGGAACATCCGTTTCAGCGCCTGCTTCACGGAATTTTGGGTAATCCAAAGTTCAGCACCAATTTCCGCATTTGTCAACCCTTTGGCAACTAAATCAGCGATTTCCCGTTCCCGTGGGGTAAGGCGATTGGCGACGAGAGAGGGGGATTTTTTGGCTTGCGATCGCAAGGTAGCCAGACGGGATGATAAATGCAAACATAATCCGGTTAAGTCAGCCAAGTCTTTATAATCAAACGCAGGTGCATCAGAAGCACGGGCAAAATATACCCCACCCATCAAACGCCCCCCACTGACAATTGGACCCATCATCACATGCTCGTGATCGTAGCGAGCATAACAATTCTGGTACAGTTCAGATTGTTTCCAAACCTCTGGAGAGAATACCAGTTGTTCATGGGCGGGAGCATGGTGTTCGATGACATAGCGTAACACCGGATCAACCTTTCGCGCCAGCTTATTGTAATCAGCGACAAACCCCTCCGTATCCGCTCCCCCTTGCATCTGCACCTCAGCCGCCTGAGAATCTTCGTTGAGCAGACATAGCCCCCAATACTGCGCCTGAAAATGCTCCCCTAATTCGTCCATAATTTGCAGGCGAAGTTCCTGCTCATCACGAGCATCTGCGATCGCTTGGAAGAAACTGTGGAGAGAACGGTTCATCGTACTTGGCACGGTCATAATCTATCATTTTGAACGAATTGTTAAATAAGTCAGCATGGTTTAACCTGAACGCTTAGGAGAGTTCATTTTTTAATCGGGGTGAACAGTAATTACAGTATAGCGACATTATCTTGACGATAAAAATTGTATTTTGATATAATTTGTCATTTTTATATGCTACTCTGAAGAGGTACTACAACAGTAGAGTAGCTAGGAGCAAGAAATCTACTCTTGATGATCTGACGGGCTTTGAGCGATAAAAGCCGTAGCCAATCACGACACCTCCAAGACAATTAATGGTCTCTCGGTTGAGTCGTACCGATAAACCGTTTTTCGTGCTGGATACGACTGACACAGCCAATTCATTGACCCAAAGGAAGAGTATGAACATTCAAGCACTCGATATTAAAGTAGGCGATCGCATCATTGCCTACTGCAAGAATAAGATGCAACCTTGTACAGTGCAACGGTTACTCGATTCAACCCCCAACACGATCACACTAAAAGTATCCACCTGTACCCGTGTCCATTATCGGGAATCAGCCTCTTGTGTGATTCAGTTTCACCGAGAAGCTGTAGTTGAAATGGCTAGCTTAAATAGAAGTTTCGCCAAGACGATCGAACAGGAAGCTTACCAGGAAAGGATTTCAAGTATGTAGATAAAATTATAAATTGTCGAGAGGCTTGGCAATTATCAAAAAGTCTCTTGATGAGTGCAAAAAAATTGAAAGAAACGAATTGAAATGACAATCCGAGATGAAGTGAATTTTAACCTGGATTACGGGGGTATTCTGTCCGCGATGACTTCTCCTTTTATTAGAAAGCAATTTATGAGGGCAACTGAAGCTATAATTCCTGTGGTTAAAACGTTAAAAATGGTCTCACCTATAAATTAGAAGTTGTAAGTCAATAAACGAAGTTGATGTGAAAATCTTTGCCGTTTAACTCACATCTTGCACCACTCACTATTTTCCCCTGCTTCCCAGTGGCGTAGTTGACGCAGACTGTACCCACTTGGGGTCTATACAGGCTGGATAGTCCCGACTATGCTAGTTTACAGCAACTAAAATGATAGGAGAAGCAGATGGTTGGAGTTCAAACATCAGCGCGTGATTTCTTTCGGGCGGCGTATGAGAACCGCTACACCTGGGATCACAACTTCCCCGGTTACACCGCAGACGTGACATTCAAACAGGATGATCAGGTTGTTACAGGGAAGGTTCGGGTTAACCCGGATATGAAAGCCGAAGTCTTCGATGTCGAAGACGAAGACGCCAAGCAAGCGATTCACTCTCAACTCTGGGAAACCGCGATTCACCGGGTTCGTCGTTCCTTTGAAGACACCCACGGGAAAAACACCTTCTCCTTCGGAGATACCGATGAGACGGGTGCTGTGGAACTCTTAATGGGTGGTAAAGCAGAAGGCGATCGCTATAAAGTCCGCGATAATGAAGTAACCCACGTCCATCGTCATATTCACGGCGTTGTCGTCACGATTAACACCTTCAGTTCCCACAACACAGGCGAAGGTTATCTTTCTCACCGTTATGATTCCGTCTACCACGACCCCAAAACGGGTGAACAAAAGGGCGGTAAAAGTGTGTTTGAAGATAATTACGAAAAGGTTGGCGACTATGTTATCCTGACCCAGCGGATTATTCGCACCGAGACTGATGGTAAAGAGTCCGTTCAGGAGTTTAATTTCTCGAATATCAAACTTCTGTAAATGGTGAATAATTCCCTAATTTTTCCTGAGTCCGCCTCGGCGGGCTTTGTTTGTTTAGTTCCGCGATGTTAACCGTTCGAGTTCCCTCCCCTTGGTAAGGGGAGGGTTAGGGAGGGGTTTTAAGGAAAGGATTTTATCTCCTAGACCGATTAAGATCAATGTATGAAGAAATCGTTCGGGCTTGGGTCTATGAAACGCATCGTCTTAATCGCTGGGTTTGAATCATTCAACGCCGACTTGTATCGCCAAGCGGCTGATTGGGCGACAAAGCGCTGTCCAGACTTGGATATTCGCGTATTTAGCGACCAATCCTTGACCACAGAACCGGATATCGTCGCCGCCGCCCTCCAGGAGGCTGATGTCTTCTTCGCCAGTCTGCTGTTTGATTATGACCAAGTTCTCTGGCTGCGGGAGAGAACTCAACATATCCCCATCCGCCTCGTCTTTGAATCCGCCCTAGAATTAATGAGTCTGACTCAAATCGGGGCGTTTAAAATTGGCGATAAGCCCAAAGGAATGCCCAAGCCGATTAAGTTTATTCTGGATAAATTTAGCAATGGACGAGAAGAAGATAAACTCGCAGGTTATATTAGTTTTCTAAAGACCGGTCCCAAGCTGCTGAAATATATTCCGGCGAAAAAAGTTCAAGATTTACGCAACTGGCTGATTATCTATGGCTACTGGAATGCTGGCGGTTCCGAAAACGTTGCTTCAATGTTTTGGGTACTCGCTGAAAAATACTTAGGATTACAAGTGGGAGACATTCCACCGCCAGTCGAAACCCCAAATATGGGATTATTGCATCCTGATTATGACGGGTATTTTGCCTCACCACGGCACTATCTGGAGTGGTATCGGCAAAATAAAAATAACTTTTCCTCTTTATCCACTTCTGATTCCCTCCTTATTAAGGGGGGCTGGGGGGGATCTCTTCCCGTTGTCGGTATTCTCCTCTACCGCAAACACGTTGTCTCTAAACAACCGTATATTCCTCAATTAATTCGCCAGTTCGAGAATGCTGGATTAATCCCTGTTCCTATCTTTATTAATGGTGTGGAAGGACATGTGGCGGTGCGCGATTGGCTGACATCGGCGGAGGAAACTGCCCGACGACAACAGGGTAAAATTGACACACCGTCCTTATCAAAAGATGCTGTTGAAGTTGATGCGATTGTCTCTACAATTGGCTTTCCATTAGTCGGAGGACCCGCTGGTTCTATGGAGGCGGGGCGTCAAGTTGAGGTGGCAAAACGCATCCTCACAGCGAAAAATGTTCCCTATATTGTCGCCGCACCGTTACTGATTCAGGATATTCACTCTTGGACGCGACAAGGAATTGGTGGCTTGCAATCGGTGGTATTATACGCATTACCAGAATTAGATGGGGCAATTGACACGGTTCCTCTGGGGGGATTGGTAGGAGAGGATATTTATCTGATTCCCGAACGAGTGAAACGGTTAACTGGGCGTCTGAAGCGTTGGATTGAACTGAGACAGACAGCCGCCTCAGAACGGAAAATTGCCATCATTCTCTATGGTTTCCCGCCCGGATATGGAGCGACAGGAACAGCAGCCTTACTCAATGTACCGCGATCGCTCTTGAAAGTCCTTCACGCCCTCAAGCAGCAAGGCTATACCGTGGGCGAGTTACCGGAGGATGGTGAAGAACTGATTCGCCGCGTCAAAGAAGCTGATGAAGCGATTAGCCATGATGATTTAACGCCAAACTCCGTCAACGTTAAAACCCTGGAAAAATGGCTCGGCTATCTCTTGACAACTCGCATCGAAAAGCAGTGGAAATCCCTCACCGGAACCGGAATTAAAACCTACGGGGATGAGTTCCAAATTGGTGGAATTCAATTAGGAAATATTTGGATAGGTGTGCAACCTCCGTTAGGTATTTCAGGTGATCCGATGCGGTTAATGTTTGAACGGGATATGACCCCTCATCCTCAATATGCCGCGTTCTACAAATGGCTACACCATGAGTTTAATCCTAATGCTATAGTTCACTTTGGCATGCATGGCACCGTGGAATGGTTACCGGGTTCTCCTTTAGGGAATACGGGGTATTCCTGGTCAGATATTTTGCTCGGAGATATTCCCAATCTCTATATTTATGCTGCCAATAATCCCTCGGAATCCATTTTAGCCAAACGACGTGGCTATGGCGTCCTGATTTCCCATAATGTACCCCCTTATGGGCGGGCGGGATTGTATAAAGAATTAATCGCGCTGCGAGATTTAATTGCTGAGTACCGAGAAGACCCCGATAAAAACTATGCGTTGAAACCTGACATTTGTCAGAAAATTGTGGATAGTGGCTTAGATGCTGATTGTCCCTTTGATGAAGCGAAGAAATTAGGGATTCCATTCACACCTGATAATGTCCGTTTATTCAGCGCTGATGCATTTAATCATTATCTAGTCAAATTGTATGAATACTTACAAGTGGTTGAACAACGCCTATTTTCATCGGGATTGCATACCTTGGGCGAACCGCCGAACTCAGAAGCATTGGCGAGTTACTTAAATGCTTATTTTGGCGAGAATGGGGCAGCGGATTTAATCAAGGAAGTAACCGATAAACTCGCCAATCCTAAAACGATTCAATCCCCTCTGGTTAACGATAAAACTGACAACTCAGATTCCCTTGCCACGAAAATAGAAACGATTGCCCATTTATTACAGCAAAACACCGATGAACTGACCAACTTATTACGGGGATTAAATGGAGAATACATTCCCCCAGCACCGGGCGGTGACTTATTACGAGATGGTGTAGGCGTATTACCTACCGGACGAAATATTCATGCCTTAGACCCCTATCGGATGCCCTCACCGGGAGCCTATCAACGAGGACGAGAAATTGCCCAAAAAATTATCGCCCAACACCTCCAAGACCAGGGAGACTATCCAGAAACCGTGGCGGTTATGTTATGGGGATTAGATGCGATTAAAACCAAAGGTGAATCCTTGGGAATTTTACTGGAATTAGTAGGTGCAGAACCCCTCAAAGAAGGAACGGGGCGAATTGTCCGCTATGAGTTACAACCTTTAGCCGAGGTAGGACATCCCCGGATTGATGTCTTGGCAAATCTATCGGGTATTTTCCGGGATAGTTTTGTGAATATCATTGAATTACTCGATGATTTATTTAAACGGGCGGCGGAGGCGGAGGAACCAGATGACCAGAATTTTATTCGCAAACACGCTTTAGCCTTACAAGCCCAAGGAATCCAGAATAATTCTGCCCGATTATTTTCTAACCCGGCTGGCGATTTTGGTTCTCTCGTGAATGACCAAGTGACGGATGGAAACTGGGAATCAGGAGAAGAATTAGGCAAAACCTGGGAAAGTCGTAATGCATTTAGTTATGGGCGTCAAGATAAAGGACAAGCGCGTCCAGAGGTTTTAAGTCAGCTATTAAAAACAACCAGCCAGGTGGTTCAGGAAATTGACTCTGTTGAATACGGTTTAACTGATATTCAAGAATACTATGCTAATACCGGGGGATTG
Organism: Coleofasciculus sp. B1-GNL1-01; assembly: GCF_040220235.1. NCBI lineage: Bacteria > Bacillati > Cyanobacteriota > Cyanophyceae > Coleofasciculales > Coleofasciculaceae > Coleofasciculus > Coleofasciculus sp. B1-GNL1-01. Next base: position 11,407 of record NZ_JAVJTO010000040.1, on the reverse strand, counting down.
AAAAAAGCGGCTGAGAAACAACGGGGAAAGAAAGTGAATGCTAGTTTCGTAGAAAGCTTTTCTAAAGATACAACCCCACGCCAATTAGATGACTTACTACGGTTAGAATATCGCACCAAGTTACTAAATCCCAAATGGGCAGAAGCTATGGCAAGTCAGGGTTCAGGGGGTGCTTATGAAATCTCGCAACGAATGACGGCATTAATTGGGTGGGGAGGAACTGCCGATTTTACCGATGATTGGGTGTATGATCAAGCGGCAGATACTTATGCCTTAGATGCAGAAATGGCAGAGAAGTTAAGACAGGCAAATCCTGAGGCATTTCGGAATATTGTCGCCCGGATGTTAGAGGCAAGTGGACGAGGATTTTGGCAACCGAGTGAGGAGAAGTTACAGAAGTTGCAGGCGTTGTATGAGTTGACGGATGAGGAATTAGAAGGGGTGACTGTTTAATTGTGTCCACCTCAATTTAAAGTATAGTTTTAACAGACAATTCACGATTGATTGAGTGTCAGAAAATTTGCATGGATAGGTATAAAATACAACAAAAATAATAGAAAGATGTCGATTATAACTCGCTTCCTCTGCTTACCCCGTTTCCGCATAGTCATATTCGTTTTACTGACTTTAGCTTTAACCTTGGGGTTAGCCATAAAATTACCAGTCAAGGTGCAAGCACAGTCTGAACCTTCCCCACTTAGTAGCCTGATTCCTGAGCAATGGGAAGTTATACCTGCGACTGATTCAAACAATGATGTTCGTCACGATTTTCGACAAGGCGTAGGAGGGTGTGGTGGTTGCGTTTTCCCTCGCGGAACTCCTGCGACAACCTTAGTTCCGCTATCTGGAATCGGTAAAACAGTTGCCGAGTATCCAACTTTATTTTGGTATATACCAAAGACATACGCTTGGGGAATAGAATTTGTGTTGATGAATACTAATAAGGAACACATTTATTCCGCTAAGTATAAATTTATGAATTATTACACAGAAGAAGATTCCAAGGGTGATGAAGTCAAAATAGCAGTAGGCACTCCTGGTATCATCAGCTTAACGCTTCCCGGTTTGGCTACCCTTCCTCCACTAGTTCCTCCTTTAGAGATTGGTCAAAAATATAACTGGTGGTTAAACATAATATGCGATCCGCTTGATCGCTCAGGCGACATTTATATCGAGGGAGCAATTAAACGAGTCCCATTTAATCCCCTGGATAAACGTTTTCTCACCCAGGCAACTCCAGAAGAACGTTTGGCTTTCTACACTAAAGAACGAATTTGGTACGAGACTGTAGATACTTTAATGGAACTACGGCGTGAACGTCCCGATGATCAAGATGTAACTGATGCCTGGAACAAATTGCTTAAATCAGTCAATTTAGAAGAGTATACCTTTCTATCTGAATTTAGCTAAACTCAAGAATGCATAAAACTAACAAATAGTCAATTAAACAAGATGGAGTAACATTGTAGGGGCGCACCGACGTGCGCCCGATTTACCGATAAATCTATGCTACCCTTTTAGCCAGTAGTGCCGTGACCCAGCTAAAATGGTGCATTAGTATTGGGTAAAACGGATCTAATAATTGTTGATGTTTTGATGTAAGATAATCAATTGCAACCAAACAAAGCTAAATCAAATATCTGGATGAATCCACAACCACCCACCAAGAAGAATTGGGAAACACCCCGTCAAGGACGCGATCGCAAAAATATATCTGGATGAGTCCACAACCACCCGCCAAGAAGAATTTGGAAACACCCCGTCAGGTATTGAGGTCTTCATCCAGTTGAAAAACAGGATATAAGTGTTTGAGCTTGACCCGTGCATCAGCAATTTCTTCATCCGTCCGTTTTCTCTTTGCTCCTTCTCCTTCATCTGACATCAGCAGAATTTGAGCGTGAAGTATCTTCTTGGTTGATGCGTAACCATTGTGGCTTATTGCTTCTAGCCTTTTTCTTTCCTCGGCGCTCAGAAAGATTTTGTCTCGTTTTCCTCTTCCCATGCTATTGTCCTCATCGCCAAGTGAATCTAATGCACCATTTTAGCTGGGTCACGGCACTACAAATAGAGGCTTGGCGTAAGTCCTAAATCAATCATTTCTTCGGTAAAGGATTGATGCTTATAATACGGATAAGGTGGTGCGAGTTGGTGCAGGGGAAGACGTATGCAATCAGAGGAACAGCAATGGGTTCAGGAATTTGTTGAACATGCGACGGAACATCTCTATCGAATTGAACAAGATTTGCTCCAGCTATCAGGTTCTAAAGACATAGAATTGGTGTATGGGCTATGCCGTGCAGTTCTGTCGATTCAAGCCCAGGCAGAAATGTTAGGTCTAGATAGTATTGATAGACTGGCGAATCGTTGGCATGAGCAACTCGAACGATTAAGTTTGGTTTGGATATTGTTCGCACAGAACTTAAGAAAATTGGTGGCTCTATTTCGACAACTTCTCTACCCGGAAAAGGAACAACGTTTAAAATTATTTATCCAAACGCCCTTGGCTAATCCCACGCTGATGCGAAATAATGCAGGTGCAAACTCTAATCATCCACGAGATTGTGATGACTGCATTTTTATTCATAACTGACTTAGATAACACTCTAGTTGGCGATGACGATGCCCTCAAGGAACTGAATCAGCAGTTAGAGCAGCATCGCCAAGACTATGGTACTAAGATAGTCTATGCTACCGGGCGATCGCCTGCCCTCTACCGGAAACTGACTAGCGAAAAGTCCCTGCTGCCACCGGATGCGCTGATTACCTCAGTTGGCACCGAAATTTGCTTCAATCCGCAGGAAGAAATCTTTGACCCAGAATGGGCGGATATGTTGGCACAGGGGTGGAACCGGGACGCAGTTGTGGCTATAGCTGCCCATTATTCTGACCTAGTGCTGCAACCTGAGACAGAACAGCGCCCGTTTAAAGTCAGTTATGTGGTAAGTGAAGAAATTTCCTCAGAGGTTTTGCCCCGTCTGGAATCCTCTTTAAAGGAAAAAGGATTAGATGTCAAGCTGATCTATAGTGGAGGTCAAGACTTAGATATTCTACCTCGTCAAGGGGATAAAGGTCTAGCGGTACAATTCCTGCGTAACAAATGGGACATGGACGCCACAAAAACCGTTGTCTGTGGTGATTCTGGTAATGATATCGCCCTGTTTAGTGCTGGGGAAGAACGGGGTATTCTGGTGGGAAATGCTAAACCTGAACTGCGTCAATGGTATGAGGAGAACAAAAAAGATTATCACTATTTCGCTCAGGCACATTATGCAGATGGTATATTAGAAGGTCTGCATCATTTTGGGTTTCTGGTTTAGGAATTGGGGATAGGAGAAGAGGGAACAGGGAAGATCGCCAACAGTGTAGAGACGCGCCATGGCGCGTCTCTACTGATGTAACGGTCAGTCTAAATTTGGATACTTATAATTAATGATTAGTTATCTCAAGGGAACAGTCGCGACGATTCAGAAAGGGAATGGGAATCGAGTTACTCTGATTCTAGAGGTTAACCAAATCGGGTATGAGGTGCAAATTACTCGACAGCTATCCCAAGAGGTTCAGATCGGATCAGAACAAGTGGTGCAAGTCTTTACTCACCTGCAAATCCGGGAAGATCAACAAATCCTCTATGGCTTCGCCTCCGCCGCCGAACGGGATTTATTTCGCCAGTTGGTGAGTGTGAGTGGGATTGGCGCCCAATTAGCGATCGCACTTATTGATACCCTGGGACTACAGAATCTGGTTCAGGCGATTGTCACTGGGAATACTCGCACCTTAGCCAAAACACCGGGAGTGGGTAGCAAAACCGCTGAACGTATCGCCTTAGAATTGAAAACCAAGTTATCTGAATGGCGAAAATTCGCGGGTGTGGAAACCCCAGCCAGTGCAACGGGACCCTCCCCCGCTATTTTAGAAGATGTGGAAATGACCCTATTAGCCCTAGGGTATGAAACCGCCGAAATTACGCAGGCGCTGAACGCGATTAGTCAGGATGCACTGCTGGCGAAAAACCCCAACGCCGAGGAATGGATTCGACGCGCGATCGCATGGTTGAGTCAGTAGCTGTGGGCGCGATCGCTAAAAACTATCACACACCCCAGCCGGAAATCTCAGATACGTATCTGCCTTGCCCCCCTATAAGGATTATGCCTTCAGGATGCTCAAGCTTGTCACATCCTGGGAAAAACTCTTGGCTAAAAATTCCACAAAATATTGAACTTTGGGCAGTAGATAACGTTGAGCAGGAAATACCGCATAAATTCCCACATCATTATCCGCCTCATACTCCTTGAGCAGATGCACTAGCTGACCCGATGTCAGTTCCCGTTGAGATAGAACTTGTATGACCCGACCGATGCCTCCTCCTGCTAAAATCGCCTCGTAAAGGGCTTGACCACTATTGACTTCAAAGTTTCCCCGTACTCGAATCTCTCGTTGTCCAGAGGCGTCGCGAAATCGCCACTGGTTCAGGGTCGTTTTTTGGGCATTTAAACTGAGGCAATTGTGATCGGCTAGCTCGTCAGGTGTTTTGGGTATACCATAACGATCAAGATACTTGGGCGCAGCGCAAATAATGCGACGAGAGCTGATTAATTTTTTAGTCATCAGTGAGGCATCAGCAAGTTCTCCAATGCGAATGGCAACATCAATTCCATCGGTCACCAAATCGACAACATCATCGGTCAGGATTAATTTGAGAGAAATCTGGGGATATTGTTCGAGAAACGGCGGAATTTTTGTCAGTAAAAAGCGATAGGCAAAATAGGTAGAACAACTTACATACAGAGTACCTTGCGGTTGCTGACTGTATTGTCTGGCTTCTCGCTCGGCTTCTTCAATGTCTGCCAAAATGCTGAGGCAACGGTTGAAATAGCGCTCTCCTACTTCAGTCAAGCTTAAGCGGCGAGTCGTGCGATTCAACAATTGCACCCCCAGTCGTTGTTCCAAATGGCTAATTCGGCGGCTCACAGCCGAGGGATTCAGTTGCAGTTCATCAGCAGCTTTGGCAAAACTGCCGCTTTTGACGACTTGCACAAACACGTCTAAATCTTGTTGGCGGCTCATGGATTATTGCTTTTTTTGCACGAGAGTCGTGATCAAAAACGCTATTGTTATTATTTTAATCATGAATATAGAATGAGGTCATTACTTAATCAATTAAATCTGCGGTTTAGGAGATGCAAATGAAACTCCAGAGAGTTTTGGCGATTTTGATCAGCACAGCTTTAATCACCAGCATCTGGATTGGTGGCGGCTTCAAATCCAGTCTGAATGTCGTTCCTGAAAGCGCACTGGCTCAGGAAGACGCGATCGCAACCCCAAACCGATTTCAAACAGGCTTATCACTGATCGAGCAAGTTAACCAAGCCGGATATGAACGCTCTCGCGACAGTCTCAGAGACATTTCACCTGATTTGATGCGATTTGCCATCGAATTTGGTTATGGCGATGTTTTATCACGCCCAGGACTCGATATAAAATTGAGACAAATTGCCACTGTTGCCGCTCTCACTGTACTAGGCGATGCCCAACCCCAGCTAAAATTTCATATTCAAGGTGCATTAAATGTTGGCTGTACTCGTCAAGAAATCATCGAACTGATTACCCAAATGTCGGTTTATGCAGGATTTCCTAAGGCGATCAATGCCATGGTTGTTGCTAGGGACGTCTTTCAAGAATTAGATGTACAAGGTAACTAATGTCAGTCGATCACAAAGTTGAGCAGCCAATAGACATGTACAGCAGATTTGCTGGTTGATGAGGTACAGTCTTTTAAGCAAGATCCCCGACTTCTTGGAGAAGTCGGGGATCTGTCTATGTACCTCACTTAGTTGAATACTGAGTAAACCATCGATAAACGGCTAAACTGATACAATAACCAATGCCAATACTGAGAAGAACACTCAATGATGCCCCAATCCAAGAACTTGCGATTGAGGGTTCAGGTTTACCTTTATCCAGACGGTGAGAAACTGTGGCGGTGATGGGGGCTTCAATAATTTGACCGACGCCAATGGCAGCACCCACACCTGCTAAAATTTGTCCCAGTTTCGCTTGTTGTTGATTCTGCTGATTTTGATGGGCGGCTTCATCAATACTCACTTGGGTTTGTACACTCAGCATGAGTTTCTCATAGAGTTGAATACCGGGACTTAGAAAACCAATATTTGCTTCCATTTGTTCCCGGTAAAAGCTAATCTCTTGCTCGAATTCTGTGAAAAATTGCGGTGGGGTCTGTCCGGTTTGCTGTTGAATTTGTCGGAGACATTCTTGATAATTCTTAAGGTTGACGCCAACGGTTTTAGATTGGTCTTGTAGAAAAGAGAGCTTTTTATAATAGTCCAGAGAGTCTTGCGGTAGCTTTTTCAGGGATTGACTATCCCATTTGTGTTGATTGTAGTCCTCGGTGAGTCGTTCGATAGCTTCGTACTGTTGACTGAGGATCTTTTTTAAGATAATGCTTTGGGAATGGAAAAAGTGAATTTTATGATAACTGAGTAGCATATCTTGGAAGATGCGATACACTTTATCGGCTTGCTGCTCAATGGTTGGGTCTTGATAGAGGAAAACACAGCTTAGATGGATGGATTCGATAGCATAGTTATTAAATTTTTGGATAGTAACGGGTTGGGCGTGAATACAAAATGGGCTGTTTAAAAATTCCTCAACTCTCAGATTGTTTGGGTCAATGGGTGTGCCATAGTAGTGACTGAGACAATTGGCGGCGATTTGGGGAATATCACTAGGGGAATAGTAGGAATTAGGTAAAATTCCGCCCAGGATGACGGTTTGTCCGAGTTCCAGAGGTAAGTTGGCAATATGTTCACCTAGATTCGCAAAGATGGGTAGGGCTTGTTCTTGGTGAATTGAGGGAACGTAGCTGGTGAAGCGCAGCAGGTAGGTGTCATTGAGGCGACGTGCGACTAGGCGACTGTGAATAATTCCTGTCTCTAAATACAGTCGGTCATTGTTGGGTTTTTGGCATTCTGGCGGAACAGTGGTGAAATCGAGGACGTTTCCAGAGGGGGCTAATTCTTGTTCAATGGGGATGAGTTGAACGAAATCTGATGCCCGTTTATTGGTGCTGCTGGTGAGGTGGGTGGAGAGGTTTTGTAGGTTTTCTTGGAAGAATTGCCGCCGCTTGTCTGTGGTTTCTGGGCGTTCGTTGAGGCTATTTCGCAGCACGTAATGATAGAGGTGCAGCGTGGGGGATAAAAGTTTAATGGTGGTACTGGTTTGGGTGGGATTCATGGTTAAATCGGTTGTCCTCAGACTTAAGGTCTGGGATTATATAGGGACTGCTGAATAAGTCTTGTGGTGGGGGAATAGAGCAGGGGAAGCAGGGGAAGCGGAGGGAGCAGGGGGAGCAAGGGTACATTTTCGGTGATTCTCTCGCCATAGTTTTGATGGATAGTCTCACATTTCCTTGAAGATAAACAACTTTCTCTACGGCTTAAAGCATTGATGGCTAAGGGTTCTGGAGTTGTGCTGCAAACCCTATATAAATGAAGTCTGCTGATACAAGTTATGAATAATTCAGAGAGTTTAACCCCGCACAGGTGGGTTGGGTTGGGGTAACTGTGATGTCTAATTGTCCAGTATCGGATGTCAGTTGGCAGCATTTTGATTTCCTGGTTTACCTTGACCTTGTACCGGGGGATTATTGCGCTGATTGGTTTGATTTAACTGTTGAGTTGCCCAGTTTTGCAGATATTGGCAGATATCACGCCCTTCGTTTATCAGTATTCTCTTGGTTTCAGGCGGTGCATCAGCTCCTTCACCCGGATCATTTATTTTTTTGACGAGCTTTTGGATATCGTCAGTACCTAACCTATTGTAGAGACGTAACAGCCATTTTTTTAAATTTTCATGCCCAGGTCTGTAGCAAAACTCTCCTATATTTTTTGCCATTATCAACGGATTAGAACGGTCTTCATCAGGTAACTGTGTTAAGTGTCTTGCAATAGCAACACGAGTGTTGGTCGTTAGTTTTTCCTCCAGTTCAGTCGTTGAATTTTCTAGCAGTTGACCAAAAGCTTGGCAAATTATGATATGTTCGTTATCCATGTTCTAACATCCTGTCAATATAAACGCCGCCCAATAGTAAGGATTCTCAAAGGGGATGCCTTCTAGGGAATAGAGTGCTGCATCCAAACGAATTCTTTCTGTGATCTCTAGTTTACTCAAATCCCAGGTGCTTGCTCGTTCTCGCAATTCATCAGCCGTGCAGCGACGCAGCCAGTTCTGGGCATTTTTCAGGGCGATGGCTTTATTCCCGGTTTGTTCGAGTTGGCGATAGAACTCATCAAAAATAAAGGCGGTGGCGATAGAGTTAACTTTCCACTGACTACCGATAACGGCTTTTGCACCTGCCAGCAAAAAGCCAGTGGGAAGTCCTAAATATTCTTCCAGGGGTTGAAAGGCATCGACAACACCTGTGCAGCAGGCGGAAAGGGTGACTAAATCGGCTTGGGGGATATGCAGGTCGGCGAAAATGGTATTGAGGGTGAGATTCTCTGCGCTGTTTTCCGATAACATCAGATAGGAGTCGAGGGGATTCTGGAAGTTGTATTCGGCATGACCTGAAAAATGGAAGCAATGGGTATCAGTTGCGGAGTGTAAAATTTCAGCTTTTGAGGCTTGTTTGCCTGGGAAAATTTTCCGGTGAATAAATTGTTGACGTTGGCGGATACTTGCCATTTCCGCTTTGGCAAAGATTAAATCTTTGTCTTGGGTGGGATTTTCTATGCCCATTAAGGAATGACAAGAACGTTGGCGGTTTTGGCATATTTTCCAGGTTTGGAGGTTGGGAAAATAACTGACGGCAAAGCGGTCAATGAGTCGCTGGTGGTCATTTAACCACAAGGCATGAAGGGGGAAAAGGTGTAAGTATTTATGAGGGACAATGATTAAGTGCTGAATCTGAGCGGGAATGTGGGGGAGTAAGGTTGACAAGTTGAGGGAATCGGAAATTTGATTGATTTGCTCAGAGAGGGTTTGGATGGTTGCGTTAATGTCTTCTTTTTCCTTTGATGGTGTTTTCGTCGTAATGCCGGATACCCAAGCTTGAGCGAGTGCGGCGATGGATTTGGGGTTGAGTTTTACTGGAATGGATTTAGGAGAGTTAGCTCCAGGTAAAATTAATAATGTTAGGAGTTTGTTGGCGGTAAAGAAGAATTCCAGAATGGCTGTATCGGATGGGAGTACAGACTGAATTTGTCGGAAGGATAGAGGGGATACTTTTGTCTTGGCAATAAACTCAGGTTCGATAACAGCGACTTGAGCATAAAGGGTTTCTAAGGCTTTTTTGGCGTCTTGCCAGCGAATCTCTAGTTGTTTGAGTTGCTGCTCGTCTAAGTTCTGATTAATTCCGTTCGTGTAGTCCTGTAATTGTTTCTTTTCAGTTACTTTTGCCTGGTTAATTTGTGCCGATAGCTCTGGTGTCACCGTATTTGGCAAGGGGGCATAGTGTTGGGCGATTCGCTCGACTAGATATCGATTCCGAAAAAGTTCTATATAGAAAAATGCCCGGTTTAAGTCACCTGTTTTAATTGAGAAATCAACAATCCGTTGATAGATGTCTAAGTAGGAGTTTAGTAAAGAACGTCGGGTGATAATATCTCGACCTTCTTGCAGTTTATCTAAGCAGGCAATGATGCGATGGTAACAAAATTTTGCCTTTTTGGGGTTATTAGTAGAAAAATAGCGATCAACGGTGTCTTTAACTCGCGTTTCTTGTAGAAACAGGAGTAGGTCATCCTCGATTTGTTGAGTTTCTGATTGCGTAAGAGCCGTGATTTTCGGTAGGAGTTCAGTGACGAGCAAACGGGTGTAAGGATTGCGATGGTGCTGCAAGTTTCTGAGTCCTGCAATAGCTTTTGGATTGCCAATACCGATTTTTTCCAGGATGGCGACGGCTTGTTGACGAGTGGGTACTTTCCGACTGGTATCTAGCAGTTGTATGAGTGCCTTGATTACCTTTGGGTTGCCTGGGTTGATTTTCCCTAGGCTTTCAGCAGCTCGCCTGCGGGTCAATTCATCCTGAGTTGTGTCTAGCACTTTGATGAATGCCTCAATCACCTTTGGGTTGCCTGTGCCAATTTTCTCTAGGCTTACAGCAGCTCGCCTGCGGGTTTTCTCATCCTGAGTCCTGTCCAGCACTTGTATGAGTGCCTCGATTACCTTTGGGTTGCCTGGGTCGATTTTCTCTAGGCTTACAGCAGCTCGCCAGCGGGTGGACTCATCCTGAGTCCTGTATAGCAGTTCTATTAGCTCCTCGATCTGATTATCTTTCATCTCACGTTCAAGAGTTGTCCAGTGAGCCTACCAACCTTTAACGACGATGGATTGGGGTTTACAAGGTAACACCGTGGGCAATTTCAGTATCTTCAGCCTGCTAGAACTTATTCTCTATTGGCGTTAGGCTAATTATAGCTTTGGCAAAGGCGTTGAGTATAGACTGGGACAACTGAGCCTTACATTTCACCCTTGTCCAGATGCCTGGGAAAATTAGGCAGGAGTTAACAACTATGAGCGAATACGAAACTTGGTTTAATCAAGGTGTGACACTCCAAGATGAGAAAAACTATACAGAAGCACTCACCTGCTTCCAAAACGCGATTGATATTAAACCTGACTTTATTCCCGCCTGGGTTTACCAAGGAATCTGCCTAGAGCAATTGAAACGGTACGAAGCCGCGATTGACTGTTACAATAAAGCGATTCAAATTAATCCCGATGTTGCTGACCTTTGGTACAACAAAGGTACAACCTACTGTACGATGAGGCGCTACAACGACGCGCTATCCTGCTTTGAGCGAGTTCTGAACATTGAACCTGACAATGCAATGGCTCAGACAAGCCGTTCATTCATTCTCGCCACTCCAGAGATTTTTAAAATAAACCCATTACGTTCTAATCCTAATGATGGGAATACAGATGAAAGTAGTGAGGAGGTTGAGATTCCCAGAGAGCGAGAAATTGGTCGCCAAATCAGCACATCTTTATCGCAGAGTAGTGAGAATGAGTTGATGCAAGAATGACTCGGCTAAGTCGGGGCTGATGAATAAGTCTTGTGGTGGGGTAGAGAGCAGGGGAAGCAATGTAGAGACGCGCCATGGCGCGTCTGGGAGCTGGGGTATGAAAGGGTTTTACCTTATGTCCTTGAAGATGAGCCAATGTCCATGCTACTCAAAGCCTTGATGTAGCGAGCAAGATGCTTGATGTAGCGAGCAAGATGCTTGATGTAGCGAGCAAGATGCTTGATGTAGCGAGCAAGATGCTCAATGTAGCGAGCAAGATGCTCAATGTAGCGAGCAAGATGCTCAATGTAGCGAGCAAGATGCTCAATGTAGCGAGCAAGATGCAAAGCCTGCGGCATGGCTTCGCTAAACGCACTACGGCAAGG